>JBEPXK010000024.1:10257-15358 GCA_041641915.1 Planctomycetota bacterium | reverse complement strand
GCCGCAGGCCCGCAGAAAACGCGGCCGGAGGCCGCGAACCCCGACCGAGGCCGTGGGGGTATGCGCCGAAGGCGCGAGGGGGCAGCGCCCCCTCTGAAGAAAACCTCACCACTGCGCGAGCGGGGTCACCGCCTCCACCGGTTCGGCCCCGGGCGGCAACAGTTGAACCACGATGGTCGTGCTCGCCTCCGGCGGCAGATCGACCAGGCACTGCAGCAGGCGCTCGTCGTTCGGGACATCCCAGTCGTGCGGCGGGGTCAGATCGCCGATGGAGAACGCGGCTCCGGCGGGCGCGAGCAGGCGGGCGGTGATCGCATGCTCGCCGATGCGCAGGCGGGCGCGGTCAGGCTGCTCGAGGGTGATCGCGGCTGCGGTGACCATACCCCAGCGCAGCTCGTGCGCCTCGCCGTCACCGGTGAGTTCGTCCTGGATCAGCACGCTGCGATCAGCGCGCAACGCCACCCCCCGCCGGGCAGCGGTCAACGCGAAGCCGTAGACCGGGCTCAGGTCGAGGATGGTATGACCGCTGGTCCCTTCATGCTCGTGGCTGACGATCTCCGCGCGTTTCTCGACCAGCAATTGCTCGCCATCGACCACCACCACGTTGTGGGCCGGCGGGGAATAACGGAATACCTTCCACCGGTCGCTGCCGCGCTTCTTCTTCCACAACTTGAGGCCAGCCTGCTCGAGGTGATGGTATTTCTGCTTGCCCAGGTCCTCGGCCCACCGCTCGCCGAGCATGTCCACGGCGAAGGTCCCCATGTCCATGTGGGCATGCGGGGTGCCCGGCGAACCGCCCTTGGTCGCAACGAAGGTCGCCTCCGGGTCGATCCACGAGCTGCGATGCATCGCCACCGGGGTCGCACCACCGCCACTCCAGTGCAATGCGCTCGGATGCACGCGGTCGGAGGCCAGCGGCAGGCCCCATAGCAATATCAGCGGCACGAAACGCTCGCCGCGGTTCGCCGGGTTCAGATCGTCCTCATCCTGAAGGAAACGCGAAAACGCCGGGCGTTCCCACCACAACAGGCTCGCGTCATCGCTCCGCCGGGCGAACCAGTGCATCGCCGGCAGCATCTCGTAGTAATCGTCGTTGGTGTCGTAGTAGCGGAAATAACGGCCATAGGGGCCGGTGACGTGCACGTGATAGCCGGCCGAGGCCATGAACCCGGGCTGATCGGCCAGGCCGAAGTCGGTACCGCAGGCACTCTCGAGGCTGGCCAGCAACAACACCATGTAGGTGGTGCCGTACTGGAAATAGCCCACTCCTTCGGGATAGGCGCCATCCGGCGCGTATTCGTGCAGCGCTTGGGGCACGTGTCGCAAGGCGCGTTCCAGGGTCTGGCGCGCAATCTCGGGCGCGTCCTCGCAAACTGCCAACGCGCCCATCGTCAGACCGCCGAAGCAGACCGGATTCCAGTTGTTGCTCGCCTTCACCCACCAGCCGCCGCGCAGGCCCGGCTTGAGACCCTTGGTGATGATTGCCTGGCGCAGCGTTGCGCGCGTCTGCTCATCCCAGGCCGCGTAGAACCAGTCGTAGCCCAGCGCCAGCGCCGCGGTCATCTCGCCCACGTCGAGGAAGTGCTTGGGATTCCAGTCCTTGAAGGCTGCTGCAGCGAGCAGTTCGGTGCGCAGACGCGCGCGATAGCGCTCCGCGCCGGTGATCTGGTGGGCCAGGCCGAGGTAGAGCACGCGCTTGAGGCAGATGCGCGACTGGGTCAACAGCCGTCGGCCCTCGAGCTCGCGGTGCACCGGCGCCAACGGGATCATCGCATCGGCGAACGCCACGACGTGATCGCCCGCCTCCCGCAACCACCGATCGCTCTCCAGGCGGTCGGCCAACGAGTCGCGCACCTCGGGGCTCATCAACAGACGCGGGTGCGGCGTCGCCGACGCCGCAGAGATACCGCGCTCGGCCTGGGCCGACAGGTCGCCGTCAGCGGCCCCGAGCCCGACAACCAGACACCAGCACAGGCCGCACAGTGCCAAATGGACGGTGGTGATGGGCATGCACATCTCCTGCGGATATGCGTACGCGGCCGGGATCCCGGCCGCGTCGCGTTGAGGGCACCGGCCGCGGCTCAGCTCAGGCGCTTGAGCGTGGTCGCCAACGCGGCCATCGTCCGCGTACCGAAGCCGGTCATACCTCTGGCGTAATACCTCCAGGGCGCCTTGGTCTGGATCACCGGCCCGGCGATGTCGCAGTGGGCCCACTTGACCTTGGGATCGACAAATTCCTTGAGGAACAGCCCGGCGGTGATCGTCCCGCCGTAGCGCTGGCCGATGTTGTTCAGGTCGGCGTGCGGGTGATCGAGCATTTTGCGGTACTCGCCGTAAAGCGGCAGCGGCCAGAACTCCTCGCCGCGCTGCTGGCCGATAGCGCGCACCTGGCCCACCCAGTCCTCGTCGTTGCCCATCACCGCGGCCACGTTCGGGCCGAGAGCGATGAGACAGGCGCCGGTGAGCGTGGCCAGGTCGATGATATGGGTCGCGCCCTGCTCGCCGGCGTAGGTCAGCAGGTCGGCGAGCACCAAGCGGCCCTCGGCGTCGGTATTGTCGACGTGGACGTACTTGCCATTGCGGGCCTTGTAGATGTCGCCCGGCTTCTGGGCCTTGGCATCGGGCATGTTCTCGGCCAGGCCGATGATCCCGTCGACCGGGAGTGCTGGCTGGGCCTCGGCGATGGCGTGCATCGCAGCGAACACCGCGCTCGCGCCGCCCATGTCCGCTTTCATCTCCCACATGTTCGCGCCGGGCTTGAGCGAGATCCCGCCGGCATCGAAGGTGATGCCCTTGCCGACCAGCGCCAGCTTGTGCTTCGTCTTGCGCGTGCCCGTGGGCACGTAGCGGATCTGGAGGAAGGCCGGCGGCACGGACCCACCGCGCCCGACCTGACACAGGCCCGGGAAGCCGGCGCGGGACAAGGCCTCTTCGCCGCTGATGACCTTGAGCTTGCAGCCGGTACCGCGAAAGACGCTGCGGGCGCGGCGGACGAAGGTCTGCGGATCGATCGCATTGGCCGGCGCGTCGGAGAGCTCCCGGGCCAGGTTCTGCGCGGTGGCCACGCGCTTGCCTTCGCGCACGGCGAGGTTCTGACCCGGCAGGCGCAGACTGATGCGCGTGCGCTTGGCCGCCTTGCCGCTGCGCATGGCGTCATAGACGTAATCGCCGAGCAGAGCGCCCTCGACCAGCGCCTGGGCGTCGGCGGCCGCGCCGGCGAGCTCGACGCTGCAGGAGGACAGGCCCGCCTTGCGCAGCGCGCTGACGATCTGGTTGCCGAGCATGCGCCAGTTCTCGCCCCCGACCAGCCACGGCTCGTCGCCGAGCTTGAGCAGCAAGTAGCGTTGGTCGTCAACGATCAGGTCGATCGGCCCTTCGCAATCGCCCGCGGCGAGCCGCGCGGCCTCGCGTTCGATCGCAGCCGGCGCCTGCGCGTCGGTGTGGCCGACGATAATCGCCGTGATATCGGCAGCGGCCTTGCTGGTGGTGACGGTGCAATCGTACATCGGCTTCTCCGCGGACTGGGGGCTGCGGTCGCGCTCAGGACTACGTCTCGGCGAGTCCGGCGACCACGTCGGTGATCAGACGGGTGAGGACGGGCTCGGCGGCGTTGGCCGCGGCGATGATCCGTTCGATGTTCGCCGGCTCGAGCGCGTCGGGCAGGCACATGTCGGTGACCACGGCCAGGGCGAGAGTGCGCAGGCCGCAGTGCACCGCGGCGATGGCCTCCGGCACGGTGCTCATGCCGACGAGATCGGCACCCATGCCGCGCAGCATGCGGTACTCGGCCCGGGTCTCGAGGTTGGGGCCGAGCACGCCAGCGTAGACCCCCTGCCGTAATGGCCAGCCGGCCGCGATCGCGCGAGTGCTGGCGAGCTTGAGCAAGGCGGGGTCGTAGGTGGCGAACATGTCCGGCCAACGCGGGCCGACCCGCTCATCGTTGGGCCCGACGAGCGGGTTGACGCCCATGAGATTGATATGATCGGCGATCGCGACCACCTCGCCCGAACGCTGGGACGGATCGATCCCGCCCGCGGCCGAGCCCATGATCAGGATCTCGGCTCCGAGCCAACGGGCCAGGCGCACGGGCACGACCACGTCTTGGGCGCTGTGCCCTTCGTAGCAATGCAGCCGACCACTGAAGGCGACGACCTCGACCCCGGCGAGGCGGCCAAAGATGATCTCGCCGGCGTGATGCGCGGCGGTGGAGACCGGCATGTCCGGCAGATCGGCCTGCGCCATCACCGCGCTGCGCTCGATCGCCTCGGCCACCGCGCCGAGCCCCGTGCCGAGCAGGATCGCCACCCGTGGCGTGGCATCGCTGCGTTCGCGTACGGCCGCGGTCAGCCGGTCGAGGTACGCTGCGCTGCTTCGATCGGTCATTGCCCGCTCCTCGTTCGGCAGACGGCCGCTGCCAGCATCCGGGTGCGAGGATCAAGCGCCGCCGCCAGGGCGCAAGGGCGCATCGCCAGCCCCCCATCGCGACGCAAGCAGCACCTGCAGCAAGGGCGTCTGCATACGGGTTGACATGATTGCGGCCATCGCACATTGGATACCGCGGGCCGGCAAGGGAATCCGGCCGCCTCACCCCCGTCACCCAAGGAGATGGAACCATGCCTGCAAAGGTCGACCCCAATACCTGCACCGGCTGCACCGCCTGTGTCGACACCTGCCCCGTGAACGCAATCGAGATGGTCAACGACAAGGCCGTTGTCGATGCCAACACCTGCACCGATTGCGGCGCCTGCGTCGACGCCTGCCCGGTTGAAGCCATCACCATGGAGTAGGCCGATGGCGGCCCTCCGGGTCCGCGCATCAAACGAACAGTAACATGCTTCAGAGGGGGCGCTGCCCCCCTCTGAAGGAAGCCTCATGAGTGAACCGTCCGGCTGCCCGGGCGGTTCTCGCATTTCATCGGAGTCGCAGATGCCGCTCGATCTCATCGCCCATCCGGAAGGCGGACGCTTCCGCGAGGTCTTCCGCTCGCCGGTTCGCGTCCAGACACCGGATGCCGCCGAGCGCTGTGCGTTGACTCATATCTGACGGGTCCCTCAGAGCTCCAAACCTCGGAACTGCCAGCGAGTGGAGCCCAGCCAGGCTT
>JBEPXK010000024.1:0-10247 GCA_041641915.1 Planctomycetota bacterium | reverse complement strand
ACACGCGGCCGGAGGCCGCGAACCCCGACCGAGGCCGTGGGGGTATGCGCCGAAGGCGCGAGGGGGCAGCGCCCCCTCTGAAGGAAGCCTCATATCTACTTCGCCCTCGAAGCGGACGAGCACAGCGCCTTCCACCGGGTACGCAGCGACGAGGTCTGGAACCTCTATCGCGGCGCGTTGCGGCTCCATTGCTGGGACGACGCGGCCACCGCGCTGCAGACGATCGTGCTCGATCCGGCGCAGGAGCGCTTCTGCGCCGTGATCCCGGCCGGCTGGTGGCAGGCGGCCGAGCCGGTGGACGGTCCGGTCCTGGTCGGTTGCTCAGTCGCTCCGGGCTTCGAGTTCGCCGATTTCACGCTGCTGCGCCGCGATCAAGCGCCAGCAGCGCGCCTGCTCGCCCAGCGCCCCGACCTGGCCCCCCTGCTCATCGACGCTTGAAGGCGATGGCGTAGCCAAGCCGCGCGGTTTCGCTGCTGGCCGTGAACACCATCCGGGTCAACTGCGATCCCCAGGCATTGGTCAGCTTGGGGTCGCTCAGCGGGACGGGCTCGAGGCGGCAGGTGAGCTGCGCCGGGTCGTAGGCGACAGCCAGGACGCACCCGCCGCAGTCGATCTGCAGCTCCCCCTGCTGGACCTGCGCCACCGGCAAGGGGCTGAGCAGCGGCAGCTCCACCGTCAGCGGACCGGCGTTCACCGCGATCTCGTCCTCCAGCCGCAGGCTCTGCGCCGCGCGATCGAACACCAGCCGCCGCACCAAGCGCTCCACGCCAGCCGCCGGGTCGTAGCACGGCGCGGCGTCGAGCCGGAACACCGCCCCGTCAGCGGTGCGCTCGTAGGCGACATCGCGACTGACGAACCACGGCTCGAGCGCGTGCACGTCGCGCGCGGCATCCATCTTGTAGCCGAAGCCCGGACCGGCCTGCTGCCGGTGACCGTTGATCACCGGCACTGCGTGGCCCTGGGCACCGATGCACCAGATCTCGTACCGGCCGGGGCCGAAGGTCTGCGCGGTGTAGCTCCCCACCCCGACGTCGATCAGGGCCGGCGCGCCGTCGAGCGTGAGCACGAACTGGCCGACGTCGTTGTGGTTGTGGTTCTCGGTGTTGTGTCCGGCCTTGGCGCAGAGCACCAGCCCCTCGCCGTCGGCGCTGTGGCTGCGCGCGCTCATCACCTGGATCGACGGCAACCAGCTGTCCAACGGCGCCTGTACCGGCTCGGGGCTGCGCTCCCAGTCCACCCACCACAGCAGGCGCAACATGCTCATCATGTCCTCGCCGAAGAACTCCATCGGGGTGGCGATATCGCCGTTCAGCCCGTCGGCGCCGTGGATGATGCGCAGGGCCAGGTTGATCAGCTGCGGTTCGTCGATGCGCTCGCCGTAGCGCCAGATGCGTTCGGCCGGCAGGATCCCGGCGGGATCGCAGTCGGCAAACGGGCCGAAACGGCCGTTGCCGAGGTAGCTGCTGAGCAGATAGCGGCCCATGTTGGCGATCTTGGGAACGCCGTAGAGATCGATCGCGCCGCGCGAACGCGCATGCAGCAATTCGAGCACGCGTAGCAGGTAGCCGCCGGCCACGCCCCAGTACATCGTCCCCTCGTCGCAACCGCCATCTTCGCCGTAGCGCGCGAGGTACCGATCGAGCACGCCGAGGAGCCGCCAGGTCAGCTCGCGGTCGGCCGCGTGGTCGTCGAGCAGATACCCGGCCGCACCGAGGGCGTTGCCTGCGATCCAGGTCGACCAGTTGTGATGGCCGTCCCACCAGAACCAATCGTCGTACGCGAGGATCGGCTCGAACACCCGCGCGCGGCATTCCCGCGCCACCCGCTCACGGATCGCCGGGCTGATGGCGTCGAGCCGCGGCGCGAGCAGAGCGCAGCTCTCGGCGAGCACCATCGCGGTCTCGGCCGCAAACAGGTCGACGATCGGGCGGTCCTGCCGCGGCAGCAACTCGGGCGGACGCCGTGGCGGAATCGGAAAATGGTAGTGGGCACAGTCGCACCAGCTCGCCTCGTCGCAGATGTGCCAGATGCCGTCGACGATGTCCTCCAGGTGGCGGCCGTCGTCCGTGATGCATGCGGCGAGGGTCAGGCGGGCCAGGCGATTGCGCCGGGCGAAGAACGCGCGTTCGAAGGTCAGCCGATCGCCGTGGCGCGCAAAGCGCATGATCATGCGCGCGCTGATCGCCGGCCAGCCGTCGTCTGCGTGCGCCGCGGCCCAATCGCAGATCCGCTGCGCCTGGGCCCAGCGACCGGGCTGTTCGCGCAGGCCCTCCCAGGCGTCACGATCGGCGATGTCGGGAAAGGGACGCCACCCGCCGGCCGGGCCGAGCAGGTCATCCAAGGTCTCGCGGGGATAGCGGTCCTGGAACATGCGGTCGTCCTCCTCCGGCGCGCGCCGAACGGTCCCCGGACTACCTCATCGCGATCATGTTGCCAAGCCCGGACTGGGAGGCGGACGCGGAATCGCGTGCGGGTGGTCGGGATCAGGCACTCGTTTCCACAGCATCCGACACGGCCCATGGCCAAGGCGACGGATCCGGACCCCGCAGATCTGGATGCCGCAGGAAAGTCAGCTCGTGCTTGTTGTGATGCAGGTGGACCACGCGCGCGTGGTCGATCGCGCGCAGGGCCGCGACCACCCCCGGATCGGGCACGCCCTGCAACTTGATGGTGATCACGAAGCGGGCGCAGGCGGCGAAAGACAGCCACCGTTCGATCAGCGTGACCAGCCGGCTGGGATAGCAGATGATGTCGGAGAAAATCCAGTCGGCGCGCTCGTGTCGGGCGTCGACCGCGAAGGCGCTGCCGCGCTGGTGGGTCACGTTGGGTAGCGCGGCGATGGCCGGATCGAGCGGCGCCTTGTCGACCGAGATCACCGTGCAACCGCACGCGGCCAGAGCCCAGGTCCACGACCCGGGGGCCGAACCGAGATCGAACACGCGCTCGCCCGGCCGCGGGCAGCGATCGAGCAACAGCAGCGCTTCCCACAATTTGCGGTAGGCGCGCGCGGGCGGTCCGGTGCGGTCTTCGACCAGCGATGGCACACCGTGGGGAAAAGGCCGGGCGGTACGGCTGGCGGCGAGCATCGTCGCCGGATCGAGCAGGGCGTAGGCGCCGAGAGCGCGGGGTCGCGCGCCGGGCACGCGCAGCGCCGCATCGCGTCGTTGCGGCAAGGCCTGGGCGATCAACGCGCTGCGGCGATGCGCCGCGAGCGGGTACGCCGCCCACCACCCACCGCGCGCCCGCAAGGTACGCGCGGCGATCTTGATCGACGGCACTTCCAGGCGCTCGACGTCGAACCACACGTTGGCCGCCCAGGCCGCTGGCCGCGGCGGACCGTCGAGCTGGTACAGACCGCCACCCAGCCTCACCGCCGCCGGTCCCAGCTCGGCTTCGAGCAGCTCGCTGCGTTGATCCGCGGCGCAGTAGATCGTGCTCACGCCAGCGCGCACTCGATACGGACGACCGCGCCGCGACGTACCGCCGCGGCCGCATCGCCGCGCAACACCGGCCCCTCGACCTCGACGCAGCTGCCATCGGCATACTGCAACGCATAGGCGCGGACCGAAACCCCGTCGGCGCCGTAGGTCGGCCGTCGCCCGGGATTGCGGTAGATGACCACGGTGTGGCCGAGGAACAGCGCGGCGTAGGCGTTGGCCGGCACCGCCACCGGCACCGCGCTGCCGTCGAGTTCGTGGCGCTCGACCGTGGCAGGCGCTTCGGTGAACAGCCACGGCGCGAGGGTCGGCTGCAGGCGCAACGTGAGCGCGCCGTCGTCCCAGGCGAACGGACGCGCGCCGAAACTCATCACCAGGAACATCTCCAGCACCTCGGCGGTGGTGCCCGAAGAGCGCGGCTGAAAACCCCGGCCGCGGTAGTGCGGTCGCGAATGGCGCGAACTCATGATGAACGAGGCGTTCTCGAACGGGTTGCGGCCGTAGCGCTCCAGGTCCTGGAAGGGCAGGGCGCAGGCGCGCAGGTCGGCGAAGAACTCGTCGATCAGCCCGGCGTGGAGGCAGCCGAGGAGGTACTTGTGCTCGAGGTGGAGGAACACGTTCTCGTTCTCGAACCAGCCGGGCGCCCAGGCCCAGATCCGGCCCACCCCCGGCCCCTCGGCGGCGATGCTGTCACTGACCAGATACATCCCCAGCTCACGATCATAGAGCGGGCCGGAACGGATCGCGTTGTAGAGCTTTGAGGCCGCCGGGCCGGTGTCCCAGCCGGTGCGCAGGGCATGGGTCGGCGCCTCGAGGAAGGCCGGCAGCAGATGATGCTCGAAGCGGTCGATGCGCACGCACGCGCCACGGGGGTGCGCGACCGGCTGGCCCTCGTCGTCGCGCACCGGGTCCCACGCCACCGGCCGATGGCGGACGTAGGTCGCGTAGGTGCCGGTCTCGGGGTCGCGCGCCGCCGTGATCGCCGCCTCCAGCCGCTGCTGTGCGAGCTCGAGCAAGCGGGCGATGCGGGCGCCGGAGAGCGGGCGCTCCTCGCCGGAGAGACCCATGTAGGTCGCCTCGCGATAGAGCTCCTTGGCCGCGGCGGTGCAATCCCAGTAGAGGTGATCGCGTTGCTCGGCGTCCGAACCGGCCCAGCGCTCAAGCTCGAGGATCACCGTATCGAGGAACACCGCCAGCTCCTCGGGCACGCTCTGGACGAAATCGCTGTCGAGCGCGAAGTCATCAAGGGTGGCGGCGAGAAAGCGCACCACCCGCAGCAGATGGAACACCTCGGAGGTGCTCGAACCGAACAGCCCCGGCAGGCCGTTGATCGAATCGTGCCAGCCGGGCCGGCCGGCCTCCATGTCGATGCCGATGCCCGAGGGGGCGATCGAAGCGAGCTTGTTGACCAGCAGGCAGAGAATCTTCTGCAACAGGGTGCAGCGGTACACAGGACCGTGGCCATGGGCGCTGCGCACGCGATGCGGATCCCCATCGCGTGCGGCGATCAGCGCGCGTTTGGCCGCGCCGTCCTCGTCGAGCGCCTCCGCCTGGACGATCGCGCCATCTGCGAGTCGGACGTAGCGCGCGCTGCGCGGCAGCACCCGGACGTGGGTGTCGTAATAGGTGAAGCTCGGGTCGTCGAGCAGCAGGTCGCGCAACCGTTCGGGAAATATCGCGACGAAGGCGTCGAGCAGGTCGAAATTGTAGATCCAATGGTCGGTCCAGTAGCCCTGGACGAACTCGGCCTCGGCAAAGGCCTCGCTGTGCGCGAGCACCGCGGCGAGCAGACGTTCGCGCTGCGCCGGAACCGCGCCGTGGTCCTCGAGCGCAAGGAACAAGGACCCCGGATCGAAGGGCTCCGCGGTGGCCGCGGCCACCGCGTCGGCGGTCGCCGCATCGAAGGCGGCGGCGATGGCGCCGCGGCAGGCGACCGGATCGAGGACCCGGAAGCGGGTGCCGGTACACAGCAGCGGGTTGTACCCATCGAGCTGGAGCAGATCGAAAAACCGCCGCACATTGGCGTCGCCGACATCCGGGTTGAACCAGGGATCGTGGCGGCGGTTCTGGTTCACATCGCGGAAATTCCCATTGCCCTGGCTGAACCAGGTCGCCGCGAGGCTGAACATGTTGTAATCGCGCTCGAGGTCGCCGTGTTTGCGCGAGTAGACATGGAACAGGATTCTATCAGAGGGGGCGCTGCCCCCTCGCGCCTCCGGCGCGTACCCCCACGGCCTCGGTCGCCCTTCGCCAGCTTCGCTGGCGTTTCCGCCGGGCCGTCGGCCCATTTTCGGCGGAAAACAGGGCTCTGTCGGCCGATGGGGGCCGGCCCGGCCCCCATGGCCCCCTCGGCGGCGCGCTGACGCGCGCAAGGCCGGGATCGGTTTGGTAGCCTCTTCCGGAGCTCTGAGGGACCTGTCATGGAACAGGCTTCTATCAGAGGGGGCTTCGCCCCCTCGCGCCTCCGGCGCACCCCAGCTGCGCTTGCTCCTCGCTTCGCTGCGGGGCTCGCGACCTCCGGCCGCGTTTTCTGCGGGACTGCGCCCCATTTCTCCGGAACCCCACCCTTCGGTCGGCCGACCCTGTTGGCAAAGGGTCTTGCCGTTTTCAGAGGAGGCGCTGGGGAGGGTCAGCGGCAGGCCGCCGCGCAACACGTTGTCGAGGTAGGTCTGCGGGATGTAGGCCTCGAGCTCCGGGACACCGCAGCGGACGAAACAGCGCCCGCGGATGCCGTCGCTCACCCGTTTCGCCGCGGCCAGTTTGCGCTCGCCGAAATCGGCGCCGAGCAGCCGTTGGCGGATCGCCGGCAGCCGATCGCGATGACGCACGCTGCCGAACAGGGCGTCGATACGCTCGCCCGATCCCGGCTCCAGGTGCAGGGGCGCATGCACGAAGGCGCTGCAGGTCTGGCACTCGGTGCCCTGGAAGCAGGCGGGGTCGAAACCGGCTTCGGCGAAACGGTAGGGCGCGATGAAATCACCGACCTCGCCGAAGACCACCTCCTGATCGACGATCGGACTCAGCAGCCGGCGCGCGTCGCCGCTGCCGGACGCGGCGGCGAAGAAATTACCAGAATCGACGGTCTGGATCTGCCAGTCGTCCGAAGCCAGGGCCTTCATGCGGATGAACGGCGACCCGGCCTCGCGCTCGAATACTTCGAGGTAGCCTTCGCTCACGAACGGCAGCAGCTTGAGCAGCATGAACTCCATGCCCGCGGTGATGAAGCGCGGACAGCCGTCGATCACCTCGCCCGAGAGCGTCGCGTCGCCGGTGTTGGTCAGCTCGACCACGCGCAGCAGCGCGGGGAAGTCCTCCTCGGCGAGGGTGGCGTAGCGCACGCGGATGCGCAGGCCGAGTTCGTGGTTGTCCTCGACCAGCTCGAGCGCGTGCGGATGGACGACCATGCGGTTGTCGACGCGGTAGCGATTGGCGGTGCGGAACGGCTCGTAGATCCGCCCGTCACCAAGGCGGACGAAGGTGCGGAAGCCCTCGAGCGCCGCGCGGTGCTGATGCAGCCGGGCGGAGTCGAACTCCATCAGGCAGTGATCCTTGTCGCGGACGCCGAAGGTGCACACCGCCTGGCCGCGGTTGACGTAATAGGCCCAGGTGGGCACGCCCCAGACTCCTGCGATCCCCGAAAGGAAGGAGGAGCAGGCCTTGGCCCGGTTGTAGCCGTGAACCACCCAGGAGCCATCGGGTCCGGTCTCGTAACGCACGTCCTGCATCGTCAGCTCCTCCGGTGCCCAGGCCGCGAGCGGACCGCCGCGGACACCGGGCGTCGGCCCCGCTGTCTGCGCGACTCAGACCACGCGGTTCTCGCGCAGCACCTGCTGGTACCAGCGGAAGGAATCCTTGGGAATGCGGCGCTGGGTCTCGTAATCGATGTAGGTGATGCCGAAGCGCTTGGCGTAACCCTCGGACCACTCGTAGTTGTCCATGAAGCTCCACACGAAGTAGCCCTCGAGCGCGTAGCCCTCGCTCAGGGCCCGGTGGGCCTGACGGAAGTGTTGCCGTAGATAGAAGATCCGGTCGAGGTCATGCACCCGCCCGTCGGGCGCGACCGTATCCGGACAGGCGCAGCCGTTCTCGCTGATGAACACCGGCAGGTCGGGCCGATTCAGGGCTTCGGCGACCAGGCGCGGGCCCCAATAGACGCATGACGGCACCACGTTGAGCCAGGCGGTGTCCATGTGCGGGTAGCCGGCGGGGTAGTCGATGCAGCGGTAACCGCGTTCACAATCGCTCGGCTCGACATAGACGCCGAAGTAGACGTTGAGCCCCAGCGCATCGAGCGGTTGGTTGATGATCGCCAGGTCGCCGTCGGCGATCTGCGACGCATCGGCGCCGAGCTCGCGCAGGCGCAGCGGATCGTAGGCGCCGGTGAGCGCGGGCACGAGGATCTCGCCGTTGATGTGCCGCAGCGCCCGGCCGCAGGCGGCGATGTGGGCCTCGTCCTCGATCACCGGCACCGGCACACGGAAGTCGTCGACCAGCGCCACCCGGCAGGGCCCCGGGCTCGCGGCGCGGATCGCCTGCACGCCCATGCCGTGGGCGAGCAGCGCATGATGTACCGTCTGCTGCAACTCCTGCTTGCTGCCCAGGGCGGTGCCCGGGGCGTGGCGCCCCGGCTTGCCGACACCGTAGCCAGCGTAGGTGAAGCATTTGATCTCGTTGAGGGTCATCCAGCTGGCGATGCGGTCGCCGAGGCGGGACACCGTCGCCGTGGCGTAGTCGGCGAAATCCTGCGCCATCTGCCGGCTGCGCCAGGAGCCGTAACGATCCTCGAGCGCCTGCGGGCTGTCCCAGTGGAACAGGGTGGCGTGCGGCGTGATCCCGTGCTCGCCGAGACAGTCGACCAACCGCTTGTAGAAATCGATCCCGGCCTCGTTCACCGCGCCGGTGCCCTGGGGCAGGATCCGCGGCCAGGCGATGGAAAAACGGTAGTGCTTGACTCCGAGCTCGGCCATCAGCGCCACGTCTTCACGGAAGCGGTGGTAGTGATCGCAGGCGACCATCCCGGTGTCGCCGCCCCGCACCCGCCCCGGGGTGGCGCTGTGGGTATCCCATACGCTCGCCGCCCGGCCATCCGCGTCGTGGGCACCTTCGATCTGGTACGCGGCGGTGGCCACGCCCCACATGAAATCCGGAGGGAAACCGTACGTGCTCATGCCCGGCAGTGTCCCGCGGCCCCTGCCCGTGCAAGGGCCGGCTGCGCAGCTCAGGGCGCGGCCGGATCGCCCTGAGCCGCCTCGGCGTCGGGTTGGGTATCGTCGTCGATGGTCTGGTCGACCCGTTCCATGATCTGGTGATACCAGCCGACCACCTGATCGCGGAACATGATGCCCGCGGCGGCGATGGCGCAGAGGATGACCACGCCGATGAACAATTTGAGGCCCGATCCGGGCTTCTCCTCGTTGCGCAGGCCGGAGACCCGTTCGAGGTCCCGCTCGAGCGCGGCCAGGGTCGGATACCGGCTGCCCGGCTTCTTCTGCAGGCAGCGGGCCACGATCGGACGCAGTTCGGTGGGAACGCGGCCGAGCTTGGGCTTCTCGCTGCAGTGCATGTTCATGATGTCGTAGATGTTGTTCGCATCGAAGGGCGGCTTGCCGGTGGTCATCTCGTAGAGGATGACCCCCAGGGCGTAGATATCCGTCTTCACGCTCACCCGCTTGGTGTTCTTGCACTGCTCGGGGCTCATGTACACCGGCGTGCCCATCACCTGGCCGGTGTGGGTGAGCGAGAGCGAGTCGCGCGCGCGCGACTTGGCCAGACCGAAGTCGGCGACCTTGAGCACGGCGCCGTTCTCGACGTCGCCGGGCATGAGGGTGACCCCCCGCCCCTTCGCGCCCTTGCTCATCAACAGGTTCTCGGGCTTGAGGTCGCGGTGGACCGACTTGGTCGCCTTGAGCCCGCTGATCGACTGCATCAGGATCCAGCAGGCCTCCTCGACCGGCACCTTCCCCCGGCGATCGAGCAGATCGCGCACGCTACCGCCATCCATGTACTCGAGCACGAGGTAGGGCATCTCGCCATCGTGCACCCCGCGGCCGAGCAACTGGACCACGTGCTGGTGGCGCGTCTTGGCCATCACCCGCGCTTCGCGCCGGAAGCGTGGCATGTCCTCGAGGTTCTCGAGCACCTTGACCGCGACCTCGTCGCCTTCGGTCTTCAGATCACGACAACGGTAGACCGAACCGGCGCCGCCTTCACCCAGACGCCGTACCACCTGATAGCGTGATGCGATGGTTTCGCCCTTGCGCAACCGCCTGTCTTTGAGGGTCGTGGCCATCCCATGGCAGTGTAGCCCTCACACCGCAGCGCCAAGAGGCAACCGCGCGTCCCATCAGCGCGCGTGCACGCCGCGCATCACGCCAGGGCAAAGCCCTTGACTGCTTCCACTCCCTTCGCATGCTCCCGCCTTCGCCGCGCCCGGGTGGCGGAATTGGCAGACGCGCTAGCTTCAGGTGCTAGTGGGGGTAATCCCCGTGGAGGTTCGAGTCCTCTCCCGGGTACCAGACGAAGACGGCCCTCCGCACGAGCGGGGGGCCGTTTCATGTCCGGACGCTCCCCACCGCTGTCGAAGCATGGGGCTTGCCTGGTCAAGGCCAGACGCCAATCGCCGTCTTCCTCACTGGCCCAGGCTTCTTCCCAGAAGGCGAAGCCCCCTCTGAAGGAGGCGTCAGTGGCAACAAGTCCCTCAGAGCCCCAAACCTCGGAACCGCCAGCGAGTGGAGCCCAGCCAGGCTTGGCTGGGCGACCGGCCGACCGAGGGGTGGTTTTCTGCGAAAATGAGCCGCAGGGCGGAACCGG
>JBEPXK010000023.1:0-15449 GCA_041641915.1 Planctomycetota bacterium | reverse complement strand
AACTCGATCTCGACCCCGATCGCTGGCGTGCCGAGGCGATCCACGACTATCTCCGGCGCCACATCCTCGAGGCCGACCCCGCCCTGCTCGCGGCGATCGGCGACCGGCTGGTGCCGCGTACGCTCGCGGCGCTGGCGCGGACGCTGGAGCGCAACCGCAGCGTCGCGCTGGTCGGCCCGGCGCCGCTGGCGCCGGCGGCGGCGGCCGCGGTGCTTGCGCGCTTTGTCGCCGCCTGGGGTCGCTGCGGCGATCGCCTGCGCGCCGAACTCGGCGTGGCCAAACGCTTCAAGCACAAGCTCGCGCTGCGCTATCTTGACAAACGCCTGCAGGCGGTCGCGGCCGCGGTCGCGGGCGAAGGTCCGATCGATGACGACGCCCTCGCCCCCTGCCGGCGCGATGAATGGCAGCGCTGCGTCTGCAAGGCGGCCACGGCGGAGGTCGACGCGCTGCTCGACGACCCGGCGCTCGCCCCCCTGTTCGACGCGGCCGAGGAGCTGTGCGCGGTCGGTCCGGCGCTCGCGCACCACTTCCTCGTCTGCTATCGCGATGCGCTCGACCGGCGGCCGCACCGCAGCGAGCACCTCGCCTACGACGACCTGCTCAGCGCGCTCGATCAGGCCGTGGCCGGCGATGCGCAGTTCGCCCGGCGTGTGGGCGCAGAGTTCGCCGCGGTGCTGGTCGACGAATTCCAGGACACCGATCCGATCCAGTATCGCATCCTCGATCGCCTGTTCGGCCACGGGGCGGGTGCGAGCGGGCACCGCCTCTACACCATCGGCGATCCGAAGCAGGCGATCTACGCCTTCCGCGGCGCCGACGTGTACGCCTACCTTGCCGCGGCGCAGCGCAACGAGCAGGTGGCCACGCTGAGCACCAATTACCGGAGTGATCCGGAGATGGTCGCCGCGGTCAACCACGTCTTCGCCGGCCCGGTGCCGTTCGTGGAGCCGGCGATCGGTTTTCAGGATGCGCAGGCCGCGCGGGCGCAGCGACTGCGGCCCGAAGGTGTCGATCCGGAACCGTTGCAGGTCTGGTACGCGCCGCCGGAGGACGACCGCGATGCGGCCGGCACGCGCGCGGCGGTGGCAGCGGCGGTGGCCGGCGAGATCCGGCGCCTGCTCGACAGCGGCTCGCGCCTGCAGACCGACCACGGCGAACGGCGTGTGCGCTGCAGCGACATCGCGGTGTTGGTCAATGCGCATCACGAGGGCGATTGCATCGCCTCGGCGCTGGCGGGGATGGGTCGCAGCGGCATTCCGAGCACACGCAACACCCGGCAGAGCGTGTTCGCCGCGCGTGAGGCCGACGAGGTCTTGCGCGTGCTCGCGGCGGTGGTCGCGCCGGCCGACGAACGGGCCGTGCGCTCGGCCGCGCTGACCCGGCTGATCGGGCTCGAGCCGGCGGCGCTACTCGGCGACGGGCGCACGCTCGAGCAGATCGGTGAGGGATTGCGCGAACTGCACGAACTGTGGGTGGGCGAGGGATTCGGCGTGTTCTGGCAACGGTTGTTCGACCACGGCGTGGGGCGGCTGGCGCCGCGGCTGGCCCTGGCCGGCGAGCCGGGCGGCGAGCGTGCGGTGACCAACCTGCTGCAGATCGGCGATCTGCTGCTCGCCGCGATCCGCGACGGCCAGCTCGGTCCTGAGTCGGTGGTGCGCTGGCTCGCGTTGCGCTGCAGCGCGCCGGGTGCGGAGAGCGACGAACAGCTGGTGCGGCTGGATCGCGACGACGACGCGGTGGGTATCCACACCGTGCACGCCTCCAAGGGCCTTGAATTTCCGATCGTGTTCATCCCCTTCGATCGTGGGGGCAGCTACGGCGAGCGCTTCGCGGTGGCCCACGCCCCGGCCGACGAGGACTACCGCGCCCGCTGGCTGCTCGGGACCGCGGCGGCAGACGACCCGGCGGTGGCGCGCGAGCGCCTGGCCGAGGACCTGCGGTTGTGTTACGTCGCCCTGACCCGCGCGCGCCATCGGTGCTACCTGGTATGGGCACCGGGGCCGCGGGCGAGCGATGTCGGCTCCTCGCCGTTGGCCTGGCTGCTGCACCGCGCGGATGGGGAGCCGGCCCTGGCCGAGCACCAGAAACGGATGAAGCAGGGATTCGCGGATCCGGCCGGCTTGGAGCAGGAGTTGTGCGAGCGACTCGAGCACCCGGCGATCCGGGTGGGTCGATTGCCCGAGCCGGCGGCGCCACCCGATTGGCGGGCGCCGGGCGCGGATCGGGTCGACGCGGAGGATGCGGCGGCGCCGGTGGCGCGCTGGCGGGTCCCCTGGCGTCGCGAGTTCGCCAGCAGCTACTCGGGGCTGATCCGCGGCCGGCCGGAGGACGAGGCCGATCACGATCTCGAACGTGCTCCGGCGACGCGGAGCGATGCGTTGCCGCGCGGCGCGCGCTTCGGCACGCTGGTTCACGCGATCTTCGAGCACGCCGTATTCGCTTGGGGCGCCGAGCCGCAGCCGCCGCCGGCGCTTGCCGCGCTGGTCGCGCGTCACGGTCGGGCGAGCGGACTCGATCCGGCTTGCGACGCCGCGCTCGCAGCCCTGGTCCATGGCGTGCTTGGCGCCCACCCACCGGAACTCTCGCAGCCGCTCTGCGCGCTGCCGCGCGCGGCCCGACGCGCGGAATTACCGTTCACCCTGCCGGTCCCGCGCCGCGCCCGGCTTGAGGCGGTCTACGCCGATCACGACCCGTCGCTCGCGGCGGGGTTGGCGGGGCTGGCGCTGCCGCCGGGCTTTTTCAGCGGAGTGATCGACCTGGTGTTGCTGGATCGGGGGCGCTACCACGTGCTCGACTGGAAGAGCAACGATCTGTGCGAGCGCGACGGCTACGGCGCAGCCGCGCTGGCCGCTGAGATGGAGCGGCATCGCTACCGGTTGCAGGCGCACCTGTACCTCGTCGCGTTACACCGGCATCTGCGGCACCGCCTGATCGGCTACCATGCCGAGGAGCATCTCGGCGCCGCCTACTACGCCTTCGTGCGTGGGATCGAGCCGCACGGGATGCGCGGTTGGGTGGTCGAGCGGCCGCCGCTGGCGTTGATCGCAGCGCTGGAGGCTTGTTTCGCGGAGGATGGGCGATGAACGGCGACGAGCTGGCGGTGGATCCCGGCAGCCAGGCCGCGGCCGCGGCGCTGTGCGCGTTGCCGGGCGTGGTCGCCGGTCCCGCGGTGGTCGCGCAGTTGGCCGCGCTCGATGCGGCGATGCGCGCCGGGCACACGTGCCTGGCGGTGGAGGATCCGACGGTGGTCGCGGCGCTGTGGGCCAGCGGGCTGGTCGGCGCCGACGCCGACGCGGGCCTGCCGTATGTGCTCGACGGTCGGACCCTGTTCACCCGGCGCTACTGGCGCTACGAAGCCGAGCTGGCGGCGCAGCTGCGTCGGCGGGCGGCGGGCTACCGGGATGGAGCCGGGGATCCGGCGGTGACCGCGGATATCGCCCAGTGTTTCCCTCCACGCAACGAAGCGCTGGTCGACGGGGTCGACTGGCAACGCCTGGCCTGCTGCACCGCGATGGCGCGCTCGCTCGCGGTGATCAGCGGAGGTCCGGGCAGCGGCAAGACCACCGTCGCCGGCGCCGTGGTCGCGGTCGCGGCCCGGGCGCAGGCGCGTTTCGGCCCCCCGCTCGAGGTGGTGATTGCCGCGCCGACCGGCAAGGCGGCGCAACGGCTGCGCGAATCCCTGGCCGATACCGGCCAGCAGCTGATCGCGCGCGGCCTGCTCACGGCCGCGGAACTGGCCCGGCTCACGGGTCAGGTGGCGACGCTGCATCGACTGCTGTTCGACCGCCGCGTGGGGCTGGCCGATCTGGTGGTCATCGACGAGGTATCGATGGCCGATGTGGCCACGCTCGCGCGGGTGCTCGAACGCATCGGGCAACAGAGTCGTGTGTTGCTGCTGGGCGATCCGGAGCAGCTGGCCAGCGTCGAGGCCGGCCGGGTCCTCGGCGATCTGGCCGAACGCGCGGTCGACGGGACCGCGGCGGACATCGCCGCCGCGTATCGCGCGAGCGATCCACAGGCCTCGCCACCGCCGGTGGTCGACGCACCGGCGCTCTCGCTGTGCCAGGTCCGGCTGCGCAAGAACTGGCGCGCGGCCGATGCGCCGAGCATCTGCACCTGCGCGCGACTGGTGCAGGAACAGCCGGCGGCGGTGGCGCCGCTGCTCGACGATCCGGCGCACGCCGAAGCCGCCGGCCTGCGCGACACGCGTAGCGGCCGGCATCCGGTGTTCGCGGAGCGGGTGGCGCTGCCGGTCCAACCGCGGGCGCTGCACGCCGCGTTGTGGGCACGCTGGGCCGATCGGCTCCGGGCGCTTGCGGCGGCGGCGGATCCGGCCGCGGCCCTCGCGCAGCTGGATGGCTGGCGGCTGCTCACCGCGCTGCGGCGCGGCCCATACGGCAGCGAGGAGATCAACCGCCGCTTCGAGGAACGGTTGCGGCCCGAGTCGGCGCTCGCGCGCGCCGACGGGCACTTCCATGGCCGTCCGCTGCTGGTCACCCGTAACGACCACGACTGCCGGCTGTACAACGGCGACATCGGCATCGTGTGGCAGGACGCCGAGGGTCTGGCCGCCCACTTCCCGCGCAGCGAAGGTGGCCTGCGGCGAATCAATCTGCATCGACTCGCCAGTGCGACCGGCGCCTATGCCTTGAGCACGCACAAGAGCCAGGGCTCGCAGTTCGGCCACGTCGAACTGGTGCTGTGCCCGCCGCCGCCGCGCGGCGCGCGGTCAGAGAGCCTGCTCGCGCGCGAACTGCTCTATACCGCGATCACCCGGGCGCGCTACAGCGTGCGCATCTGGGGCGACAGGGAGCTGCTCGCGGCGATGGCTGGGCGGCGGACCCGGCGGGTATCCGGCCTCGCGCGGTTCCTGGAGGAGGGACGTGCGGACTGAGGTGTGCAGTCGGCGCACGTCGCCCTTGCCCCTCGGGTCGAGAGGGCGATGATCGCCATATTGCGCACGGATGGCCCCGTGCGACACAGTACGATGCGCGATTCGCGGCTGATCGGCGAGGGATGCGATTGCATGATCGCTGGTGTTGTCGGGGTGCGCAACGCGGTGCTGGGGCGCCGCCAGAGGCGCTGGTTGTCTCGCGCCGTGCATAGATGAAGGTGGAGTTGCGTGGACGATCAGATCAGACAGACCATCGGCCGGCTGGTGGAGCACGAGGACGCCTTGGCGACGCTGTATTCGCTCTACGCCGAGTCCTGCCCGGCGGATGCGGAGTTCTGGCACGCACTTGCGGCCGACGAGACCACCCACGCCGGGTGGGTGCTGCAGCTGCTCAAGCTGGTGCGTGCCGGCGATGTCGCGGTCGAGCCGGGGGCGATCTCCGGGGCGGCGGTGGCCACCTCGCTCGCGTACGTCCATGATGCGATCGCCGCGTGCCAGGCGCATGGGGTGTCGCGCATCGCCGCGCTCTGCGTCGGTCGCGACCTTGAGAACAGCATCATCGAGAACCGATTCTACGAGCTGTTCAAGCTGGAGTCCGAGTCGCAGCAGGCCGTGCGTCGGGGCCTGGAACGCGAGACCCTGCGCCATCGTCAGGCGATCGAGATGCGTCTGCGCGAGCTCGAGACATGAATTTCCTCGCCCACCTCCTGCTGGCGGAGCGCGCCGGGGCCGATCCGCTCGGCGCGGTGCTGCCCGATCTCGGGGTGCAGGCGCGCCGGGTGCAGGGTGCGCTGGATAGTGCGGTGCAGCGCTCCTGCGAGCTGCATCGCGCCATCGATGCCTGGGTCGACGCGCACCCGGCGAGCGCGGCGGCGCGACGGGTGTTCGGCGTTGCCGGGCACTACGCCGGTATCGCGGTCGACCTGGCCTTCGACCATCACCTCGCCGCGCACTGGCGGGAATACGATCGACGGCCCTTGGCGCGCTTTGCGGCGGTCTGCTACACGGCGCTCGAACGGCCGCTTCCCGCGGCGCCCGAGATCCCGCAACGGCTCGGTGGCTGGCGCCGCTATCGGGTGCTCGAGTCCTACGCCAGCCCGGCGGGCTTCGAACAGGCGTTGACGCGGGTCGCGCGCCGCGCGCGCCGGTCGTTCCCGATCGCGCAGATCGCAGCGCTCGCACGGCGGCGGAGCGTCGCGCTCGGTGCGGCTTTCGGCGAGTTGTGGCCTCGGCTCGAGGACTACGCGCGCGGGGCGCATGCGCCAGCGGAGCTGCCGGCATGAGTGCGCGCGCCGTGACCTACGCCGCGGTGCGCCAGCGGCTGGACGGGATCTGGGGCTCGGGCGCCGATGCGATCGCGCTGATGGCCACCGTCGCCTGCGAACTGCACGCGGCCTTCGCGCGGTTCTCCTGGACCGGGTTCTACCGGGTGATCGCGCCCGAACTGCTGGCGGTCGGCCCGTATCAGGGCGGCCACGGCTGCTTGTTGATCCCCTTCGCACGCGGAGTGTGCGGACGCTGCGCGCGTACCGGCCAGACCCAGCTGGTGGGCGATGTCCACGCGGACCCGGCGCACATCGCCTGTTCGGAGGCGACGCGCGCGGAGATCGTGGTTCCGGTGCGGGTACCCGGCGTCGGCCTGGAAGCGGTGCTCGACATCGACTCGGAGCAGCCCGACGCCTTCGATGCCGCCGATCGCCGCGAGCTCGAGGCGATCTGCGATCGGTTGGGCCAGGCGCTGGCCGTGCCGGCGGATTGAGCCATCACGGCCGGTCGACCCAGGTCTCCAGCTGATCGCGGTAGTAGCGCGGGGAAACGCCGACGTGGCGGCGGAACACGCGGCTGAAGGAAAAGGGATCCGGGATGCCCACCGCCTCGGCGACCTGGGCGATGCGCAGCTCCTGGTTGGCCAACAGGCGCTTGGCGTGGTTGCAACGCAGGATGGTCAACCAGCGCTGCGGTGGCGAGCCGGTGAGTTCGCGCCAGCGTTTGCGCAGCAGGCTGTAGCTCATGCCGCTGCGGCGGGCGATGGTGTGGAAATCGATCGGCTCGGCGAGGTGGTTGCGGCAATATTCGCATACCGCGTCGAGCTCGGCCAGGGCATCGCGTTGGCGGTGCTGGCCGACCTGGTCGTAGTAGAGGTTGAGCAGCAACATCTCGGTCAGCACCACCGCGCGATCGGCCCAGCCGGTGCCGCGGTCGTTGACCACCCGCAGCAGGCCGCGGAAGCGCCCGCGGGCCCAGGCGGGACGGGCGAGCTGACGCACGCTGCCCGGCGCCGGCAGCAGGCCGAACTCCTGCCAGCGTTGCAGCCCGCGGCCGTGCAGGGCGACGTGGCATTCCTCCCAGGTGGCGCCGGCCGGTGGGCCGTAGTGGTAGACCGGACCGGGGTAGGCGGCGAACATCGCTCCTGGCGCGATCTCCTGCACTGGTCCGTCGCCCTGGCGGAAATCACCGTGTCCCGAGATGACCACCACCACCGCGTGGTAGGTGAAGCGGTGGTGGACGCGGTACTCCTTGGCCTTGAGGTGGCCGACCTGGGTTACCTGGAGATCGCGGATCACCGGCGGCTGCATCCCGGGCTGGAGATCGAAGACCGGCACCTGGTGCATGATCAGCGGCCCGCCGGAGAGCCAGACCGGGCGTGGCAGGGATGCGCGGGGCGCACCGGCGTTGTCAAAACGGACAGGTCCACGATCATCCGAGCTATTCAATCCGCGCGCGGCCTCGCTTCAATGGGGCTCGCATCCATCAGAGGGGGCTTCGCCCCCTCGCGCCTCCGGCGCACACCCCCCATCGGCCTCGGTCGCCCTTGCCAGCTTCGCTGGCGTCTGCGCCGGGCCTCCGGCCCATTTTCGGCGGAAACCCGGGCTCCGTCGGCCCATGACCCCCCCGGCTGAAGGAGAGGTCATGAAGGAGAGGTCAGAGATGAGCGAGTCCTGTCGTTTGTTGGAGCAGTCCTACCGCAGTCACAACCCGCTGGTGGCGCTGTATCGGATCTGCGATACGCCCTGGTGGCGGCATCTGCTGCTCACGGCGGTGTTCTTCTGCAAGGCACTGCCGCTGTATCTCGGACCGTTGTATCTCGAGGCGGTGATCGAGATGGCGCGCGAGCCCGAACGGTACAGCCCCGGCCACTACTGGGGATTGACCGCGGGCTTCTTCGCGATTCTGGGACTGAACATCCCCTTCAACCACATCCACGTGCGCATGGCCAGCCGGGTGACGCGGCGGATGGAGCATCAACTGCGCTCGGCACTGGTGCATCGGCTGCAGCATCTGGCGATCGGCTTCCATACCCGCAATCAGTCCGGGCGGCTGCACGCCAAGGTGCTGCGGGATGTCCAGGCGATCCTGTTGTTGACGCGCCAGCTGCTGTTCAGCGGAACCAACATCCTGCTCACCGTGATCTGGTCCTTGGGGATCGTGATTGCGCGCGACTGGCGGGTGACCGTGTTCTTCGTGGTTTGCGCCCCGGCGGCGGTCGGTCTGGTGCATGTGTTCAAGCAGCACATGCGCCGTCGCGAACATCAGCACCGTCAGCGGATGGAGCACATGACCGCACGGGTCGGCGAGATGATCAATCTGATCCCGGTCACCCGTGCCCACGGCGCCGAGGAGTGGGAGATCGGCGCGGTGCAGCAGCACCTGGACTCGGTGCGCGAATCGGGCGAACGGGTGGATCGGTTGTCGGGTTGGTTCAACGCCTCGGCCTGGGTGACGATGCAGGCTGCGGTGTTCGCGCTGGTGGCCATCGGCGGCTGGATGGCCTACACCGGGAGCACCCCGGTGAGCACGCTGGTGCTCTATCACAGCCTCTTCGTATTGCTGATCTCGCAGCTGACGCAGCTGCTCAACCTGACGCCGATGTTCATGGAGGGCATGGAAGCGGTGGCCAGCCTAGGCGAGGTGCTCGAGTGCCCCGACCTCGAGCACAACCGCGGCAAGCGGCGGGTGGAGACGGTCCGGGGGGCGATCCGCTTCGAGCGGGTCGGCTTCACCTACCGCGCGGGCGATCCGCCGGCGGTGGAGCAGTTCAGCCTCGATGTCGCGCCGGGGGAGTGCATCGCCTTCGTCGGCGAATCCGGCTCGGGCAAGTCGACGCTGATGAACCTGGCCATCGGTTTCTGGCGTCCGCAGCACGGTCGCATCCTGCTCGATGGCATCGACATGGCGGAACTGGATCTGCGCAGCTGGCGACGGCATGTGGCCGTGGTGCCGCAGCACACGGTCCTGTTCTCCGGCAGCGTGCGCGAAAACATCTGCTACGGGGTTGAGGGCATCGCGCCCGCAGCGGTCGCCGCGGCGGTCGAGGCAGCCAACCTGCGCGACGTGGTCGAGCGCCTGCCGCAGGGGCTGGATACCCCGGTCGGTGAGAACGGTCTCCAGCTCTCGGGCGGGCAGCGCCAGCGCCTGGCCATCGCCCGGGCGCTGGTGCGCGATCCACGGGTGATCATCCTCGACGAGGCGACCTCGGCGCTGGATGTGATCAGCGAGCACGAGGTCCAGGTGGCGATCGAACGGCTGGTAGCCGGACGTACCACTTTCATCGTCGCCCACCGTCTGTCGACCATTCGCCACTGCGATCGCGTGGTGGTGATGAAGGACGGCAGCTGCCGGGAGTGCGGTCCGCGCAGCGAACTGCTGGCCCGCGACGGGGAATTCGCGCGGTTGAGTGCGTTGCAGGTGTGATGGCCGTGGCCGCCGGCTCGCCGTGCGGTGCGCGGTTGGGCGCGGCGGCGCCCTCATTGCCGGCGTGGGGTCGGGTGCGGCATCGGCGCGACCGGGCCGGGATCGGAGCGCGGCGGCGTGGGGGCAGTGGCGAGCGTTGACGTTTGGGGCGACGCCGTGCGCGGAACCGCGTCGCCCCCCTCCGTCGCCGGTCGCTGTGGGCTCAGCGGGCGAGCAGGCGTTGGTGGCGTCGATGGGCCCGGCGTTCGAGGGCGGTATCGCCGGCGGCGCTGGCGACGGTGGCGAGGAACAGCCAGGCGCCGGGCAGGTCGGCTGCACTGCGGGCGAGGGCGCGGGCGCCGTCGAGAGCGCGGCTGAGGTCGCCGGCGAGATAGGCCGCGGCTGCGTCGCGGTGGAGCGAGATGATCCGTTCGCTCTGCCAGCGGCGGCGGCGTTCCCACAGGTACCAGGCGAACGAGGCGAGCAGGGCCAGGCCGAGATAACCGATCGCGGCGGCGAGGCGGAGGCTGCGGGCGAAGGCCGGCGTGGCCAGCAGGTCGGCCAACAGCAGGACGGTGAGCGCCGCGAGCGAGAACAGGAGCAGGGCCAGGCCGGTGGCCAGGCGGCCGCGCACGGCGAGGCCGCTGCCGGGCACGGCGCCGTTGAGCAATGCGAGCGGGGCACAGCGCATGAGCGGCCATGGTTGCCCTCAGCGCGGGCAGGCCAAGGCAAATCGGCAGCCGCGCGGGAGCGATGTTGCCACGCGGCTGGCGTTTACACCGGGGTGAAGCCCTGGCGGCGAGCTGCAGGATGGGTCGAGCCGGGTCTGGCTCGCAATTTGCAAGCCGACTAGCTCGGCGTGTCGTTTCGGCAGAGGAGGTGCTATGAGCGCGGCGACGAACAAGGGATCCGAGGGCGCGAACGACGACGGGGCGATCGATCCGGAGCAGGTCGAGCAGCCGGAGCAGCGGAGCCTGGTGGCGCCCGACCAGAACCTGCCGCGACGGGTGCTGGCGATGCCGTTGAACCAGCGGCCGGTGTTCCCAACCATGCTGCTGCCGATGGTGGTGCCCAAGGGTCGGCTCAGCGAAGCGGTGCGTTTCGCAGTCGAGAAGATGAACGGCTACATCGGTTTCTTCCTGACGCGCGAACCGCTCGAGGAGGGCGCGGCGTTCGACCCCGACGACCTGCGGCGCCTCGGCTGCGTGGCCCGGGTGCAGAAGCTGGGCGAGCACGAGTCGGGCGGGATCCAGGTCTTCGCCCAGGTGCTGGCCCGGTTCGCCATCGAGTCGGTGGAGAGCTCCGACCCATTCGTGCTCGTCAGCGGGGCGCCGATTCAAACCGTCATCGACGCGCACGACGAGGACGTACGCGCACGTAGCATGGCCATCGTGTCCGCGCTCAAGGATCTGGTACAATACAACCCGGTCTTCGCCGACGAGATCAAGATGGTGCTCGCGAACTACAACAACATCGACGGCCCCGGTCGGCTTGCCGATCTCGCCGCGAGCCTGACCACCGCCAGTCGCGACGAGATCCAGGAGGTGCTTGAGACGATCGACGTCATCCCGCGCATGGAAAAGGTACTGGTGCTGCTGGCGAAGGAGTCGCAGCTGGCCGAGCTCAAGAGCCAGATCTCGGAGCAGATCAACGAGCGGATCAGCCAGCATCAACGAAAATTCTTCCTCCAGGAGCAGCTGAAGGCGATCAAGGAGGAGCTCGGGCTCGAAAAAGACGAGAAGAAGCTCGAGCTCGACGATCTGCGCGGCCGCCTGGACGAGAAGAGCGCAGCTATGAGCGCGGAAGTGCGCGAGACCTGCGAAACGGAGCTGCGCAAGCTCAGCGTGCTCGAACCGAACTCGGCCGAGTACGCGGTCTCGCGCAACCGGCTCGAGTGGCTGGTGAGCATGCCCTGGGGCAATTATACCACCGACAATCTCGACCTGGCCAACCTGCGCGCGGGGCTCGACGAGGACCACTACGGCCTCGAGGACGTGAAGAATCGGATCGTCGAATTCTGCGGCGTACGGCGGCTGAAGGAGGATCGCGGCGGCGGGATCATCGCGTTGGTCGGGCCGCCGGGGTGCGGCAAGACCTCGATCGGCGCCTCGATCGCACGGCGTCTCGAGCGGAAGTTCTTCCGCTTTTCACTCGGCGGGCTCCGCGACGAGGCCGAGATCAAGGGGCACCGGCGGACCTATATCGGCGCGTTGCCGGGCAAGCTGGTGCAGGCACTACGGCGTTGCGGCAGCATGAACCCGGTGATTCTGCTCGACGAGGTGGACAAACTGTCGGTCGGGGTCCAGGGTGATCCCTCGTCGGCGTTGCTCGAGGTGCTCGATCCCGAGCAGAATCGGGATTTCCTCGACCATTATCTTGATGTCCGGGTGGATCTGTCGCAGGTCCTGTTCATCTGCACCGCCAACGACGTGTCGACCATCCCCGAACCGCTGCACGACCGGATGGAGACCATGCGTCTGGCGGGCTATGTCGAGCAGGAGAAGCTGGCTATCGCCTCGCGCTACCTGGTGCCGAAGCAGCGCGCGGTGCACGGCCTGAAGACGGGCGACATCAGCGTGACCAAGACGGCGTTGCGGCAGCTGGTACGCGGCTACGCCCGTGAGGCCGGCGTGCGGCGGGCCGAGCAGTTGGTGGCCAAGGTCTGCCGCAAGGTGGCAACGGCCAAGGCGGAATGGGAGTCCGATGAGCGCAGTGAGCGCTTCCCCAAGGTCAGCGTGACACCGGAGAGGCTGGTCGAGTACCTCGGCAAGCCGCTGATGAGCGAGGAGGCGCTGATCGCGCGCGCAACGCCTGGCGTGGTCACCGGCCTGGCGTGGACCAACATGGGCGGCGCGACGCTGGAGGTCGAGGCGATCGCGATCCCGGCCGAGCAGGGCGGGTTCAAGCTTTCCGGCCAACTGGGCGATGTGATGAAGGAGAGCGCAGAACTGGCGCGGAGCCTGCTGCGCGCACGGGCTGCGGCCTGGGGCGTGGAGGACGGTTGGTTCGATCGGCATCTGATCCACCTGCATGCGCCGGCCGGCGCGACGCCGAAGGACGGCCCCTCGGCCGGTATCACCATGGCCACGGCGATGTTGTCGCTGGCGCTGGGCAAGCCGGTGAAGCGGCGTCTGGGAATGACTGGGGAATTGACGCTGACCGGACGGGTCTATCCGATCGGCGGCGTGCGCGAGAAGCTGGTCGCGGCGCGGCGGGCCGGGATCAAGACGGTGATCCTGCCACGGGCGAATGAGCGCGACTACGCCGAGCTCAATGACGCGATCAAGCGGGGCGTACGGGTGGAGTTCGTCGACGAGCTGCAGGAGGTGTTGCGCTTGGCCGGGCTGCTCGGCTGAGACGGAGCTGGCGGTTGCCTCGCGCGGCGGGGCGTCAATCTGGCGAGGACTGCAGCATGCCGGCGCTGCCGGCGGGGAGTGGACATGCTCAAGCACATCGTGTTGTTCCGGCTCAAAGACGCGACCCAGGCTCCCGAACTGGTGTTGAGGCTCGAGGATCTGCGCAATCTGCCGATGGTCGGCGGCCTGGAGACGGGCGTGAATGTGAGCGATCGGCCGATCGCCTGGGACGTGGGGCTGTACGTCAGCCTGCAAACGGAGGCCGATCTCGAGGCGTATCGTGTCCATCCCGACCACCAGGCGGTGCTGGCGTTCATCAAGGAAGCCGCCAGCGAGTGTGCGGTGGTCGATTTCCACGTCTGATCGGAGGGGCCACGATGCCCTGTTATACCTACGAGACGATGCCCGAAGGGTCGGGCAAGCCGAAGGTCTACGAGATCGAGCAACGGATGGCGGACGACCCGTTGACGCGGCATCCGGAAACGGGTGAGCGTATCCGCCGGATCATTACCGCGGATCGCGGTGTGATCACCGGGAGCAGCGCGCCGGAATGCGGCAGCGATTGCGGCGTGCCGGGCAGTGGCGGGGGTTGTGGCGGCTGTTGCCCGCTGGGGTGAGGCGGATCAGCTGCGTTGTGCCTGGCGGAATGCGTCGTCGAGCACCTCGACGATCTGTTTGAAGGCGCCCTTGGTCTCGAAGTGAATGGTCAGCGAGCCCTTGCCGTCGCGTTCGCGAATCGAGACCGGGGCACCGAACAGCCGATACAAGTTGGACTCCAACTCTTTGATGTGACTGGGCTTGCCGCCTTTTCGCGTCTGGTCCGGTGCCGAGTGGTCTGCTTTGGCGGTATGGGCACGCTGGCGGACGAGGCGTTCGGTTTCCCGGACGCTGATGCCTTCATTGATGATCCGGTTGGCCAGTGCACGTTGCTGCGGAAGGTCATCGAGCGGGAGCAGGGCCCGGGCATGGCCCATGGACAGCGCATCGTTGGCGACGAGCTCCTGGAGGGGAGCAGGCAAAGTCAACAGCCGTAAACAATTGGTGATACTGGAGCGATTCTTGCCGACCTGGGTCGCGACCTGCTCCTGGGTCAGGCCGTAATCCTTGATCAGCGACTGGTAGGCCTGGGCGAGCTCGATGGCGTTGAGGTCTTCGCGCTGGATGTTCTCGATCAGCCGCAGCTCGCAGAGCTCCTCTTCGGAAGCGGTGTCATGGACGACCACCGGGACCTTGGCCAGGCCTGCCTTGCGCGCGGCGCGGTAGCGCCGTTCTCCGGCAATGATCTCGTAGCCACCGCCGCGCTTGACGACGACCAGCGGCTGGAGAATGCCGTGGGTGGAGATGCTCTGGGCCAGCTCGTCGAGATGGTCGGCATCTATCGTCTTTCTGGGGTTGGCTTTAGAGGGAATTATGAGGTTGAGATCGACCTCGAGCGTGCCGCGGCCGGAGGCGGTGTCGCGGCGCTGGGTCTTGGCGAAGACCTTGGACATGGTCTTGCCGAGGCTGTTGTCATTCAAGGCCATCGAGCAACTCCTTGGCGGCGGCGAGATAGGCGATGGCGCCGGGTGAAAGCGGGTCGTGTTCGAGGATGGTGCGGCTGTGGCTCGGCGCGGCAGCCAGCGCGATGTCGCGGGGGATGCGGGTTCGCAGCAGCTGATCGGGGAAGTGCTGGGCGACCTCGTTGGCAACCTGATTGGCGAACGGCAACTCAGCATCGAACATGGTCAACAGGATATCGATGCGGTTGAGCTCGGAGGAGCCTCGCTCGAGCAGTTCCTCGATATGCGCGAGGATTTGCCCCAGGCCCTCCATTGCATAGTACTCGCACTGGATGGGGACGAGCACCCGATCGGCCGCGACCAGGGCGTTGACGGGCAGGGTGGCAAGGCTGGGCGGACAATCGATGAAGCAGCAATCGTACTCGTCACGCAGGGGGATGAGCTTCACGGCGAGGGCGGAGTCGCCGTCTTCGCGCATGACCAGGCTGTTCTGTTGCGCGCCGAGATCATTACCGGCCGGAAGGATGTCGAGGTGCTCGAGGCTGGTCGGCTGGGGCCTGCCGCCGCCGTAGACCGAGGGCCCGTCATAATCTGGCGCGAGGACCGATGAAGCGTTGCCCTGGGGGTCGTTGTCGACCACCAGGGTCCGGCGGCCGGCGAGGGCGCAAAAGGCAGCGAGGTTGACCACGCTGGTGGTTTTGCCGACCCCACCCTTCTGGTTGGCGATTGCGATCACGGAGGCCATGCGCGGCCATGATGCCCCACATGGCAGCGAGACAATCGGTAATGGGGCCCCCGGTCGGGCCTTGAGCCTGGGGGGTGTTCCACGTGGAACCTTACCTGGGCGTGGGTGCGTTCCCGCCTCGAGGTTCCACGTGGAACATGCCCCGCAAGACGGGCGCTGTGGGGTTCCACGTCACGTGGAACCTCACAGCAGACGGGTCCCTCAGAGCTCCCAGCCTCGGAACCGCCAACGAGTGGAGCCCCGCCAGGCTTGGCTGGGCGACCGGCCGACCGAGGGGTGGTTTT
>JBEPXK010000022.1:0-15501 GCA_041641915.1 Planctomycetota bacterium | reverse complement strand
GCCACCGGCCGCGTCGGCCGGACGTCTGCTCGTCGCGGCGCAGGCGGCCGAGGCCGCCCGGGCGCAGGTCTGCCAGCGCCTGCAAGAGCGGCGCGACGAACTCGGGCTCGACCGCGGGCGGATGGAGCGTGGCGCCCGGGCACTGAAATCCTACATCGCTCCGCCGAGCGGCCCCGCACGGTACTGCGATGCCGAGGGCTGAAGCGCGAGATGCGACGATGAACGATCGCTCGCCGTTGCCGGACATCCAGGCCGCGTTGCGCCTGTTCGACGAGACCACCAGCGCGCTCGAGGCGCGAGCCCGACGGCTGGAAGAGGTGCTCACCGTCAAGCAGGCGGAGCTGCTGCAGGCCAACGCCGAACTCGAAGAGAAGGTCGACCAGTTGGCGCGGCTGCGGGCCTATACCGACCTGGTGCTCGCCAGCGTGCCGGCGGGCGTGGTCGCGGTGGATCGCGACGGCATCATCACCACCTGCAACCCGGTCGCCGTGCGCGTGCTCGCGCGCGATGGGTGCGCGATCGAAGGGGTGGATTACCGCACGGTTCTCGGCGAGGGCCCGCTGCTCGCGGTGTTGCGCAGCGGCGTGGCCCGCGGCGGCTACGAACATCGCCTGGACGGGGCCGACGGGCCCCGTCGCGTGCTCGCGGCGCATGCCGCGCCGATTCGCAAAGGTGAGGAGATCATCGGGGCGGTCGAAACCTTCGAGGACGTGACCGAACTGCGCCGGCTCGAGGACCAGCTCGAGCGCAACGAGCGGCTCAAGGCCCTCGGCGAGATGGCGGCGGGGGTGGCGCACGAAATCCGCAATCCGCTCAACGGTATCGAGGGTTTCGCCTCGTTGCTCAAGCGCGACCTGCCGCAGACCGGGCGCAATCATCACTACATCGACGCGATCATCGGCGGCGTACGGCATCTCAACCACACGGTCACCGGTTTGCTGGAGTTCACCCGTCCGCGGCCACCGCGGCTGCGCGCCTGTCCACCGGGCGAGCTCGCACGCTCCTGCGTCGAACTGGTGATGGCCGAGGCCGCCGCCGGCGAGGGTCCGGCGGCGCAGGTGGAGTGCGAATCGCAGTGGGACGACGCCCGGCGGGTGGCGGTAGATCCCGGGCAGATCCGTCAGGTGCTGCTGAATCTGATCCAGAACGCGGCCCAGGTCAGCGCGCAGCATCGCGGTGCGGGCGGACGGGTGCGGGTGCGGGTGGAGCCGGGCGAAGGCGCTATGCTCGTGTTCCGCGTCGATGACGACGGCCCCGGCGTCGATCCGGCCGAGCGCCATCGCATCTTCACCCCGTTCTACACTACCCGTGACGAGGGGACGGGCCTGGGCCTGGCGGTGGCCCATACCATCGTCGCCTTGCATGGGGGCGAGCTGTCGGTCGACGACGGCGAGCTGGGCGGGGCGTGTTTCACCGTGCGCCTGCCCGGCGACGCGAACGCTTCACCGCAGTAGCGCTTACGCGCTCGTTCGCGGCTGCGGTCTCGCGTCGCTCGCTGCAATAGCGGGGCGACTTCGGCTATTCCGAGGAAGCGGTCTGGGAGCGGCGGCGGCGATTGCAGATCGCCTGCGGCGTGACGCCGAGCATCTCAGCAGCGCGGCGCAGAACGCCGTTGCTGCGCCGCAAAGCCTCGCGGATGAGCAGGTCGGGGGCTTCGCGCAGTTGCGGCAATTCGCGCAGTTGCGCGAAGACCTCGTCCGGATCGCCGGTGCCGCCTCCCTTGTTGCGCTCTTCGAGCGCATCGACCAGCGCCTGGCGCAAACGTTCCTTGCGGACCGGCTTGGTCAGGTAGTCGTGCGCCCCGTGCTGCATGCAGGCTACGGCCTGATCGACCTGTTCGACCGCGGTGACCATGATCACCGGGATCGCCGGCAGCTCGGCGGAGAGTTCGTTGAGCAGGTCCATGCCGTCGCGTTCGCGCATGCGCAGGTCGAGCAGGATGACGGCTGGCTTGAACTCGCGTGCGAGGCCGATCGCCTGCCGTGGATCGCTCAGGCCGCGCACCTGGCGCCAGCCCATGGACCGCAGGGCCCGCTGCATGAGCTCGACCCACTGGGCGTCATCATCGATGATCATCACCGGTTTGTTGGGCCAGGGGCTCTCGGAAGAGGTGTCGCTCGGCATGGTAGGGTCCCTGTCGGAGGCGGGGAAATGGCCGCCCACGGTGCCAAACATCCTATGCTCCCGGCCAGCGGCGCCAGCGGTGAGTTTCCAGATGTGCAGCCTTGCATCGTCAGCGCTGGTGCCGGCTGTCCGCTCTTCAGGTCCTGAACGCACCCGGCTCTGCGCGTGGCAGGCGAATCCAGCGATGGAACAGGGGTTACGTTGACCTGGTCGGTGAAGCACGGCCCGCGCGGCCGCCACGCGGACCGCCAGACCGGAGCTGGCGCGGGAGCTGCGAGCCCCCTACGCTGTAAACGATTGTGAATCGGCGCCCCCAAACGAGAGCGGTACGACCGAGGCTTTCATCAGAGGGGACGGGTCCCTCAGAGCTCCAAACCTCGGGACCGCCAGCGAGTGGAGCCCAACCAGGCAAGCCAGCCGGGGCTCCACTCGCAGGCGGGCCCGCGGCTTGGACTTCTCATCCGGAGCAGGGGTGCAAAGCCACACCGGAGGGTTAGCCTGCACGGCATGGACGCGGCGGAACTGCCATCTGACGGAGCCGGCGATCGCCCTGCTTTCGCGGCCGAGATGCTCGAGGACACCTTCGAGCTGCTTGGTTCCGATGACGAAGCGCAGGAGTACATCGAAGTGCTGCTCGACCGGATCGAGCGCGACGCGCCGGCTTTGTTGGCCGACCTGCGCGTGGCGATCGAACACGACGCGCCGGAGGAGATGGCCCATATCGCGCACGGGTTGAAGACCCGCTGTGCCAGCATCGGCCTGGCGGCGGCGCGCGAGCTGGCGGCCCAGCTGGAGCATGCCGGCCGGTCCGGAGACCCGATCGCGGCACCCTCGGCGCTCGCCATGCTCGCCGCGCTCGATCGAACCATCACCACGGGCCTGGCGGCAGCCCGGAGTGCCTGTGCTCGTTTGGGACGCAGCGATGCCTGAACTCGTATTGCTCGAAGACGATCCGGCCCAGGCCGAGTTGTTGGCGCTGGTGTTGGCACGTTGCCTGCCGGAATGGCGACAACAGGTGCATCTGGTGGTGTCGTCCGAGACCGCCGGATTGACCGCTGGCGTCGTGCCGACGATGCCGGAGCCGCCCGGCGTCCTGCTGGTCGATGCCTATCTCCACGGCACCTGCGCCGCGGACCTGCTGCCGGCCTTGCGCGGTGCCTGTCCCGCCGGCGTGCAGTGCGCGATCCTCTCTGGCGACGACAGTCCGGAGTTGCGCGAACGCTGTCTTGCGGGTGGCGCGGCCGGTTTCCTGCTCAAACCGCAGAGCCTGGCCGATGCCGGCGCACTCGCCGAGGCCGTGCGTCAGATCGTGCGCACCTGAGACCGGGGGCGCAGGCGCGGGAGGCCGTGCGCCTGGGTGGTGGGCGGTCGGCGGTAAGACGGGCGAGCGACGGCCAGCTGAGCGCGGCCGAGGTCGGCCTCAGACCATCAACGGCAGGGCCTTCTCGCGCAGCAGGGCGATGAGCTCGGCGAAGCGCGATGGCTTGACGAAGTAGGCGTCGCAGCCGAGTTCGCGGCATTGGCTGCGGTCGATGCGCGCTGAGCTGGTGCTGACGATGCAGAAGGGTGTCTGCAGCGTGGCCCAGTGCTCCTGGCGGGTGCGCAGCAGATCCGGTCCGGTCATGCCCGGCATGTAGAGGTCGACCAGGGCGAGGCGTGGCTGGTTCGTCGACGGTTGTTGCGCCCAGGCGGCGAAGCGCTGGGCTGCGGCCTGCGAGTCGGAGAAGAACTCGGTGCGCAGGTCGCCGTCGATGCGGCCGAGGGCCTGGCGATAGAGTTCGTGCTCCAATTGGTCGTCGTCGACCACGATGATATCGGGTGCACCGGCAGGCATGTCAGTCCGTTTCAGGTGGCGGGGGGAGAACGAAGCGTAGCGCAGCCCCGCCCTCGGGGGCATCCTCGACCCAGATCGCCCCGTTCATCAGATCAAGGATCTTGCGGCACCACACCAGGCCGACGCCGATACCGGCATGCTCGCGGTGGGGCTGGGTCGGGCGGTCCATGGTATAGAACAGACGGAAGACGCGTTGGCGGTCCTGTAAGGGGATGCCGGGGCCGTTGTCGCGGACGCTGATCACCCGGTCGCCGTTGTCCGCGACCACCGCGTCGATGACCACCTGCACGCGCTTGCCGCCGTGGTGGATCGCATTCTGGATCAGGCGTTCGAACACGTCGGCGAGCCAGGCGGGGTCGGCGGCGACCGTCGGCAACCGTTCACAGCTGACCTCGGCGCAGGACTCGTAGATCTCCTCCTCGAGCGCGGCGATGGCCATGCGCGCCGCGGCGGTGGCTTCCACCCGCTGCGGCTGGTAGGGCTCGTCGGCGCCGAGTTCGTTGAGGTCGAGCACCCCGCGGATCATCTCGCGCATACGGATCGCCGCCTCGCGTGCGCGGTCGAGATGGCAGTGGGTGGCGCGGTCGCTGCTGCCGAAGTCCTCGGCCAGGAGGTCGAGGTTGCTGCTGATCAGGCGCATGGGCGCCTGCAGATCATGCGAGACCACGCTGGCGAAGCGGCGCAGTTCCTCGTTGAGCTGTTCGAGCTTGCGCGCGCGGCGGACCAGTTCGGTCTCGTTGCGGCGCCGGCTGGTGACATCGCGCATGGTCACCAGCGCGAAATGGACGCCCTGTTCGGGGCTGTGGATCGCGGTTCCGCCGAAGTTGGCGAACCAACGGCGGCCGGTGCGCCGGTCGACCACCTCGACTTCGTCGCCGGTGAAGGTCTCGCCGCGCACGGCGCGGGCGATCGGCCAGCAGTTGATGTCGATCTGGCGATCGTAGGCATCGCGTAGCTCGATGAGTTCGGCCAGACGGCTGAAGGGCCCCTCGATCGCGGTGGCGTCCGCCAGGTCGTGCATGCGTAGCGCCGCCCGGTTCATCGCCTTGATCTGGCCATCAGGGCGGGCGAGGATCAGTCCTTCGGTCATGTAATCGAGGACGGCGGAAAGGTAGCGTTCGGTCGCCGAACGGTCGAGCCGATGGAAAAAACGGCTGCCGGTGCGCGCGCTGGGTTTCGATCCGCTGTCGACCGATGGCATCTGGTTCCTCATTGCGGCCCGGATCGCAGCTGGAAGTTCTCGCGCGACGCGTGGGTGGTCCTCTGTTGGTCTCTCATCGTCGTTTCACGCAACCTTAACCGGCGGCGCTCCGTCTTCACTGCTGTTTCAACCCGCGCACGGACGGGCGTGCAGGCGCAAACAGAAGGTGGCGCCGCCGAGTTCGCTTTCTTCGATCCAGATGTCGCCGCCGTGCAGGCGGATGATCTTCGCCCCGAAAGCCAGCCCGATACCCGAGCCGTCGGTGCCGGCATCGAGGCGGAAGAAGGGATCGAACACCCGCTTGCGCATCTCTTCGGGAATGCCCGGACCGTTGTCGGCGAAGCGCAGGATCCAGCTGCCGGCCCGGCCGGTCTGCTGGGCGCCTATGCGCAGGTGAACCGGCGCGGTACCGTGTTTGATCGCATTCTCGATCAGGTTCTGGACGCACTGGCCGAGTAGCACGGCATCGGCGTAAACTTCCGGCAGGGGGTCAACGTCGATCCGGGCGCCGGTCTCGGCGATCACCGGGGCGAGGGTCTCGCAGGCGGCGTCGACCAGCGAGGCGGCGGGGACATAGACCATGTGCAGCGAGACCTCGCGCCCGAGGCGGGCGTAGGACAGCACCGCTTCGATCAGTTGGCGCATACGCTGCAGCGCGCCCTGGGCCTTGTCGATGAAGGCCTGGCCGGGTGGCTCGACCGATTCGGCGATCAGATCGAGATAGGTGCCGACCATCCGCAGCGGGGCGCGCAGGTCGTGACTGATGAAGCTGGCGAACTGGTTGAGCTCGCGATTGCTCCGCTCCAAGGCGCGGGCGTGGTCGGCGAGGTCGAGCTCGGTGCGCTTGGTGGCGTCGATGTCGGTGGCGGTGGCGTACCAGCGATCGACCCGTTTCTGTTCGTCGCGATGGGGCACGATCCGGGCGCGGTGCCAGAGGTGGACGCCGTCATGGCGTTGCAGCCGGAGTTCGGCTTCGAACCGGCTGCCGGTGTTCAGCGCTTCGCGCCAGGCACGCCGGATGCGGTGGCGATCGGCTTCGTGGACCGCGCCGAGCCAGGCTTCGCCGTAGAGCTCGGGTGCGGCGCGACCGAGAAAATCGCACATGCGCTGGTTGCAGTAGTCGGTCCGCCCCTCTGCCTGGGCCGACCAGACCATGGCCGGAACCGAGTTGGCGAGCGCCGACATCCGGCGTTCGTTCGCGCGTACCGCGGTTTCGGCACGGTGGGCGATGGTGATGTCCTGGACCATGCAGATGACTGCTTGGTTGCAATCGGTCGGATCGGGCAACGGGATGTAGCTGCAACGCCAATGTCGGGTGGGGCAGGTCGGGTCCTCGCCGTGGGAGTCGAATTCGACCTCCAGCACCGGTTGCTGCCGCTCCAGGGCACGGCGGATATGGGCCACCGCGTTTGATGCGCAGGAGGGGTCGAGCTCGGCGATGCCCCGACCCGGGTGGACGGCGGCCGGCTGGCCGGACATCTCGGCAAAGCGCTCGTTGACCCGGACATAGCGCAGATCCTGGTCGACCACCGCCAGGCCCACAGGCACGTGGTGGAAGTAGGCCTGCAGCTCGCGCGCCTGGATGGACAGGCTCTCGCGATGACCGGCGAGCGCGAGCTGTGCGGCGTGATGCTCGGTGACGTCATCGATCGTGGCGATCACGTAGGGGATCTTCGCGTCGCCGTCGATCAACGGGATCCAGCTGCAGCGCAGCCATCGGGGGCGGCCGTCGTCGGTCAGACCGGTATGGACGAGATGGTCGTAGACCGGTTTGCCGGTGGTACGGGCGCGCTCGAGCGTCGCGCCGGTGGCGGCGTGGAACTCGGGTATCACCGTGGCCTGTTCGGCGCGGATCAGCGCAGCGAGCGGCAGGCCGATGAGGGTCGCCAGGGCATCGTTACAGTGGACGAAACGCAGGTCATCATCGAGCACGGCGATGGCCACCGGCAGCTGACAGAACACCGCCCACGCGGTCGCGAGTTCGGCGCTCAGGCGATGCGCTGCCGCGCTGTGCACGTGTCCGGTCTCCTCGCTGCCCATGGCGGCGATGGTGCCGACGATATCCGCGGCCGATCCCCCGGTGGCGCTGGTGTGGGCCTGGATCCGCAGCCAGCGGATGCGGCCGTCGTTCACCGCGCGGACCTCGATCACGTGATTGCGCGGCGTGGACGGATCCGCGATGTGGGTGGCGGCGGCGATCAGCCGGCCGCGGTCATCCGGATGGATGCGATCGAGCAGTTCCGCCGGCGTGGCCGTCTGCGCGTCGGCAAGCCCGAAGAGGGCGCGGGCCTGGGCGGTGGCGTCGATCGTTCCGCTGGCGAGGTCGGCCCGCCAGGCGCCGATGCCGGCGGCCTCCAGGGCGCCGCCGAGATCCGCGGCCGGACGGAGCCGATGCGGTTCGGGAAGATGCGTCGCTGGGGGCGTGAGCTGGTCGGAACGGCTGGTGTCGCTCATGGTGTTCCAAGCTGTAGTAGCAGAAGGAGCTCAGATGCCACCCGTGTAGGCTTCGGCTGCGGTCCGCATCAAGGAGTCGGGCTGCGTGCAGGGCGTCGTACGGACGCTCAGACGAACCTATAAAGGGTTCACCATCTTGGCTTCGGGGCAACAGGGGCAAGGCAATCTGCACATGGTGTTTTCACCAGGGGACGCGCTGTCATTCGCGCGCACCCTGACTTCTGGCCGGGGCTCCCGGCCTGCGGCCGCGTTCTCGTCGGGCCTGCGGCCTGTTTTCTGGCCAGAAACCGCCCCTCGGTCGGCCGGGCTCGGAGCGACGGTCGGTCGGGGTGTTCTGATCTACGCGGCAACCCACTCGCGCGACCGGGAGCGGCGAAAGGCCGGCTCTGGGCTACACAACGGTTACTTGCCGCTGCGGCGGGTCCGACCGAGGCGCTCCATGTCGGCGCGCAGTTGTTCGAGCGCCGCGGTCAGCCGGGCGAGTTCCTCGTCCATGCGCTCCGGGTCCTGCTCGCCGAGGCGGTGCTCGGCGAGCAGTTCACACGTCCGTTGGCTGAAACGGCCAAGCTGGGCGAGCGCGGTAAGCGCCTGGTGCTCGAGCCGATCGGTCGGGCGGTTGCGATGCGGGAACAGCGCCCGTCCGACCGCGTCGAACAGCTGCCAGCCCTCGGCATCGTGATCGGTCCGACACAGCGCGACGAAGTCGGCGAGGCTCCAGGCGGTGAGCCGGTGCGTGGACAGCCGCCGGGAGATGGTCGATCGGTCCACCGCCAGAGTGTTGGCGGCTCGCTGGCTGCCCAGGCGGGCGAGGTGGTCGTGGAGGATGGCCACGACCTGCCGCTCGGCCTCGCCGTCGGGAAGCGGTGGGGGCGGATTCATGCGCCTGCTCCGGAGTCAGGGCCGAAGGCATCGGTGACCAGCGCGGCGACGCGTTCCGGCGCCAGCTCGAGCCAGCGGGCGCCGGTCGCCAGTCCCCGCACGACGTAGAGGCGCTCCGAGGCCTCGTGGACCATGGTGGCATACATGCGCGCCAGTCCGAAGGCCAGGTCACCCGGTGCGTGGATCACCGCCCGGCCGGTCCAGCTCCTGGCCGGATGATCGAGCCAGCGGCGGCGGAGTGCGTTCAGGGGACCGGTGACGAAGCCCGGCTGCAGTCTCCGGCCCAGGTCGACCCACAATCGTTGCGGCGCGTCGCCTTCGGCGAGCAGGGCGTAAACCGGCTCGATGTCCGCCGCCGTGGTCAGCGGCTGGCACGGTCGCAGGAGCATTACCGCAGGGGTATCATGGACGATCAGACTTCGCCAGCGCATCAAGGCGTACTCTAAGGTCCTGTCCTCGATGCGGTTGCACAAAATGCGGCGGTGTTGTTGCAGGTGCGCACCCTATGAAGTGCAGTCGTGACTGCCGGTCGGATGGCGCACTTCCCGCCGGTGGGGCCGTTGTCGCCCGGCGTTCACGTTGATGTATGCGCACCAGGCGGGCGGGCGATGACACGAGTCCACCTTAACCGTTGTCTTCCAGCGAGTTGGGCGCAATTCGGCCAGGGCGACCGCGCGCCGGCGGCCGCCGGTTTGCGCAGGTGTGCCCGGTCCGCTGAAGCTGGAGCTTCATGTTCAGTGCCCATGAAAGCCCCATGAAAGAGGGACTGACGCCTCAGGCCCACCCGTGGAACGGCCATGCCGATCCACGGGAAGCCTGAAAGGGCCAGCAGCGCCGGTCGATTCGCTTGCGAATCGACCGGAGGGGCGAAGAGAATGTGCAATCACAGAGGGAGATATGATGCGATACCCGAACAGATCCGCGTGTAGCCATTTGGGCCGGAGCATGGCACTGCTGGCCGTGTTGGCGGCGCTCGCCGGTGGCCTGGCGGCGGCCGAGGAGCTCGACGACGACGATATCCGCCACGCGGTGCGGCGCGAATTCATGCTCCACGACGGGATCCCCCAGGAGCGGATCGAGATCTCGGTCGAGGACGGCACCCTCACCCTCGGGGGCAGGGTCCGCGTGCTACTGGCCCGCCGACAGGCGGTACAGGTGGCCTCCCATGTCAAGGGGGTTGAGGCGATCGAGGACACGATCGCGGTCGAACCGCGGGAGCGCTCCGACGCGCGCATCGAACGCGATGTGGAGGCGGCGCTGATCGAGAGTGCCACCGCCGACAACTACCAGATCAGCGTCGCGGTCGACGAGGCCACCGTCCAGCTCGAGGGGGTGGTCGAATCGTGGCAGGAACGCGCGGTCGCCGCGCGCCTGGCGATGGGCGTGGCCGGGGTGGCCGAGGTGGACAACCAACTCCAGGTGGCCAAGCCGGAGGAACGCGGCGACAACGAGATCGCGACCGACATCCGCGCCGCCTTCCGGTGGAACGTCTATCTGCAGGATAACGAGATCGAGGTCACGGTTGACGACGGCGCGGCGCGGCTGTCCGGTTCGGTCGGCAGCGCCTACGAAAAGGACCTGGCGGTGAGCGAAGCCTGGGTCGTGGGCGTGGAATCGCTCGATCCGAGCGATCTGACGGTGCGGTGGTTCGCCGACGAGCCGAACCTGCGCGAGCTGGAGATCGAGCGCGCGGCCGCCGATACGGCCCGAGCGATTGAGCGGGCCTTGAGCCGTTCGGCCGTGGTCGACACGCAGACGATCAGCGTCAGCGTCGAGGAAGGCATTGCGACCCTCGACGGTGAAGTGGAGACGGTCTACGAGAAGCAGGCGGCGGAACGCCGCGCGACGACGGTCAGTGGCGTCTGGCGGATCACCAACCACCTGCGGGTGGTGCCCGCATTCGAGCAGACCGGCACCGTGCTCGCCGAAGAGGTGCGTGACGCCATCCGCCGTGATCCCTGGGTCGAACTCGATCAGGTCGATGTGACCGTCGATGGCGGCACCGTACGGCTCGGCGGCAAGGTCGACAGCGCCTTCGAACGCCGCAAGGCGCGCATGGCGGCATCGCGGATCCCGGGCGTGGTCGAGATCCGCAACGCGATCGAGGTCGCCATCGGCGGCAAGGGCGAGACCTCGCCAACCTACGACTATGGCAGCTTCTACGGCTACGATTACCGCGATTTCGATCGCCACCCGCTCGGCGCGCAGCGCAAGACCGACGCCGAGTTGCGCGATGACGTGGAGGACGAGCTGTTCTGGTCGCCGATCGTGGAGCACCGCGATGTCTCGGTAAGCGTGGACAACGGCACGGTCACCCTCGAGGGTACGGTCGAATCATGGCCGGCCTACTGGGCCGCCAGACGCAACGCCCGCGAGGCCGGTGCGGATGCGGTCATCACCAAGCTTGCGCTCGAAAAGGGCCCGGAGACGCGCGGCACTGACGAGTGACCGCTCCGCTTCGGACCCCCCGTCACCCTTGCGCATCAGGAGAATGCCGTCGCATGCAGACTCGTGAACAACGTCTGGCCATCGATCTCAACCGACTCCACGGTCCCGAGGCGGTCAACAACCCGGCCGGGATGGTCGACGCGCTGCTGCGGGCGGCGCACGCCGCCCGCGCTTCGGACGTCCATATCGATCCGATGGGCGACGGCACCAGCCGGATCCGCCTGCGTATCGACGGGGCGTTGCACGGCGCGACATCCCTGGAACAGGAGCCGACGCGCCACCTGTTCAACCAGGTCAAGGTGCTCGCCGGCATTCCCCCGGCGACCATGTTCACGCCCGAGGAGGCGCACTGGCTCGCGCCGGTGGGCCCGCAGACGGTCGATGTCCGCGCCACCCTGGTGCCGACCGTGGCCGGGCCCAAGCTCGCGCTGCGCCTGCTCTACGACGAGCTGGTGCTGCGGCGGCCCGAGGAGCTGGGCCTGAGCCCGGAGGATAGTGCCAGCCTCGACGCCTGGCTCGCGGAGGCCAACGGCCTGGTGCTGGTGGTCGGACCCACCGGCAGCGGCAAAACCACCACCGTCAATGCCTTGACCCAGGCCTTGTCCGAAGACCACAACCAGCATGTGGTCAGCATCGAAGATCCGGTCGAATACGTGCTGCCCGGGGTGACGCAGATGGAGCTCGATCGCCGGCATGGCCTGAGCTTCACCCGCGCCCTGCCCGCGGCCTTGCGCATCGATCCGGATTGCCTGGTCATCGGTGAGACCCGCGATGTCGAATCCTGCCGCGCCTGCACCACCATCGCCGCCAACGGGCGGGTGGTGCTCAGCAGCATGCACGCTCGGGACACCGCCGCGGTGGTGACGCGGCTGCGGCACTGGGGCGTGCCCGAGAGCGAGATCGCAGCGGCCGTGGCCGTGGTGGTGGCCCAGCGGCTGGTGCGGCGTCTGTGCCCGGAATGCCGGACCCGGACCGAGCCGGATGCCTCGATGCGCCGCTGGATGCGCTGTGCGGGGATCGACGAGGGGATCGAGGCCTGGGGACCAGGTGGCTGCGAGGCATGCAGCAACACCGGCTACGCCGGCCGTCTGGCCCTGTTCGAGATCTGGCATCCGGATCGACAGGATTACGATGCCATCGCCGCCGGCGCCGACGTGATGCAGCTGCGCGATCGCCTTCGCGCGCGCGGCCGCCGGCTGATCGACGACGCGGCGGCCAAGGTCGCCAACGGCGCCACCTCGCTGTCCGAGCTGCGCGCCGCCGGGCTGATCGACGCCACCGTCCTCACCGACGAGGAATGTGCTGAGCGCCTGGGGAAATGAGCGCCACCGCCGAAGCCGGGGCCGTCGTGCGCGTGCTCTCCTGGAACGTCCAGCATCGCCCGCGGTGGCGCCCGACCCATGATTGGCGTCGTCGACGCCGGTGGATCGGGCGCTTGCTGCCGGCCTTGCACATCGATCTGGCCTGCATGCAGGAACTCGATGCGCCGATGGTGCACGACCTCGATGCGGTGCTCGGCGATTACGCCTGGGTCGGCTACGGCCGTCACGATGGTTCCATGCGCGGTGAATTCGCGCCGCTGTTCTATCGCCGGTCCCGCTTTCGCGTGCTCGCCGCGCATCAGCATTGGTATTCGCCGACCCCCGGCCGGCCCAGCCGTGGATGGGACGCCGCCGCGCCGCGGGTCTTGCTGAACACCGTGCTGCACGACCGCCAGCTCGGTCGCACGCTGCATGTGCTCAACACCCATCTCGACCACCGGGGGCCGGTCTCGCGGCAGCGGGCGATCGACGCGATCCTCGCCCACGCCGCCGCACTGGATCGGCGCACGCCGCTGCTGGTTGCCGGCGATTTCAACTTCGACCCCGGCGATGCTGGTTATGCGCGCCTGGCTGCGGGATTGCGCGACAGCCGTCGCTGCGCCACCACCCGGCGCGGGCCGGAGCACACCTGGTCTGCCCCCGTGCCTGTGCGTCGTTTCTCCCGTCGCTTGGACTACCTGTTCGTTTCCGGCGCGCTCGCGGTGGGTACGCAACGGCATATCGCCTGGCCGGCACACCGTCGGCGGGTGTCGGATCATCTGCCGGTGTGTGCCAGCCTCCGGCTCGCCCGGGAGGAACCGCGGTGACCGTGTTCTTGATCCTGTTGGCCTGCCACCTGCTGATCTGGCTCGCGGCCCTGCCCCACGTGCTGCTGCAGGACAAGCCGCCGGTGACCCAGGTCAGCTGGCTGCTCGGCATCCTGGCCCTGCCGGGGCTGGGGATAGCAGCCTACGTGTTTTTCGGCACCGACCGCATGCGTTTGCAGCGCGAACAGCGTCGCGCCGCGCTGGCCAATGGCAGTCTCGAGGACTTCGCGGTGCCGCCCGCCTCGGTGGTCGATCCCACCGGTCTGGAGGACGCCGAGGACGCCATGCTCGTGCGCGCGATCGGTTGGCTCAGTGGTTTGCCGGCGACCCGCGGCAACACCATTGCCGAGTTGGTCGACGCCCCATCGTTCTATCGCGAGCTGGAAACGGCGATCCGCCAGGCCAAGCGGCATGTCTGGGTCCAGGTCTACGTCTGGCGCCCGGATCCGGTCGGGATCCGGATGCGCGACCTGCTGACCGAAGTCGCGCGCACGGGCGTTGCGGTCCACGTGTTGGCCGACGAATTGGGCAGCAACGCCAAGCGGCGCTTCTTCGAACCGCTACGCGCCGCCGGCGGGCGGTTCTCCTGGACCACCACCCTGCACCCGCGCCGCAACCGCTGGTTCTTCAATTTGCGTAATCACCGCAAGGTGATGGTCATCGACGGCAACGTTGGCTTCATTGGCGGAATGAACATCGGCTGCGAGTATGTCGACGGCACCGACGACGGCGCCTGGCACGACATGCAGACGCGGCTCGAAGGTCCGGTGGTGCGTCAGATCGCCTCGCTGTTCGTGCGTGACTGGTTCTTCGCCACCCGTGAGCATCTCGACGCGCCGGAGTGGGCCGACCATACCCGCCGCGCCAGCGATGGGACCGTGATCCAGGTTCTGGCCGGCGGGCCCGACGAGGGCACCTCGGCGATCGGGATGAGCCTGCGCGCGATCATCGGTCGCGCTCGCGAACGCCTGGTGCTGACCACACCGTATTTCGTGCCAGATGAGCAGCTGGTCAACGATCTGGTTTACGCCGCGGTGCGCGGGGTGCAGGTGCTGTTGTGCATCTCCTCGGAGACCGACATGGGACCGATGGTCCTCATCGGGCGGACCTTCTACGATCGGCTGCTGCGAGCGGGGGTCGAGATCTACGAGTACGCCACAGATATCCATCACAGCAAGTGCATCATCGCCGACCGCCGGTGGGCGATGATCGGCTCGATCAATCTCGACAGCCGTTCGACCAGCCTCAACTACGAGGTGGGGGTGCTGGCCGACGATCCCGACCTCGCCGCGCGGATCGAGGACCTGCTCGCCCAGCGGCGCGGCGATACCCCGCCGGTGGATCGCGAGCGGTTCGCCGCGCGTTCCCTGCGCCAACGCCTGACCGAGAGCAGCATGCGGTTGCTCGCGCCCCTGCTCTGAGGCGAGCATGCAGCCGCACCGTGGGATCGAAGCCTGTCGCGTTCACTGCCTGGCCGACGGTCGGCCGGAGCTCACCGCGACGTCGGGTCTGCGTGTGCTCACCTGCAACCTCGGTCACGGCCGCGGCTGGAATTTCGCCCGGTTGGCGGTGACCGGCGCGGGCGCGCGGCGCCATCTCGCCCTGCTCGCTGCCCTGCTGCGCCGGCATCGGCCGCATCTGGTGAGCCTGCAGGAGGCCGACGGGCCCTGCTGGTGGAGCGGTGGATTCGACCACGTGGCCTGGTTGGCGCGTGCGGCCGGGTACCCGGTGGCGTTGCGTTGCGCCCAGGTCGAACGACGTCGGCTGAACTACGGCGTGGCGGTGCTCAGCGCGCTGCCGCTGAGCGCCAGCGCCGGCTGGCGCTTCGTGCCGGTACGGCGGGCGGCCAAGGGATTCCTCGACGCGGTGCTCGCCGCGCCCTGGGGAGCGACCGGGGTAAGCTGTGTGCATCTCGATTTCGCCTCGGCGCGCGAACGCCAGCGCCAGCTCACGGCGATGCTCGCCCATCTCGACGGCTCGCGTCCGCGCATCGTCCTCGGTGATTTCAACTGCGGGCGCTGTCACGGCGAAGCCCCGCTCGGCCGTCTCGCCGCCGCCGCTGGCCTGCATGGCAGGTCGTTGCGTTCGTGTGGTCCGTTCAGCCATCCGCTCACCCGGCAACATCTCGACTGGGTCATGGTCGGCGGGGGGCTGCGGATCATCCGCCATCGGGTGCTGCCGACGCCGGTGAGTGACCACCGCGCGGTACTCGCCGAAGTCGTCTACACCGGCGTTTAGGCGCGGCGGGCGTTGGCTATCGTTAGTGCATCGATTGCTAGTGACAGCGACAAAAAACAACGTTTTGAAAGCGGCGCTGTCGCAAGCTGTTGAGGCACAGGGGGTTCGGGGGACGAAGTCCCCTGATGAAAGAGCGGAAAGGTGGGCCGGAGCCCTATGCTCAACCCTTGGGTTGTGGGCGGAGGCCCACCTTGG
>JBEPXK010000021.1:0-16062 GCA_041641915.1 Planctomycetota bacterium | reverse complement strand
GAAAAGACGACGATGATCACCACCCCTACGCTCTCCAGGCCCACGGCGCACCATTCGGCCATCCCGGTGATCGTCTCCATGCTCATCGCAAATGCTCCTGTCGACTACAGATTGGAGGCTCCTTCAGAGGGGGCGCTGCCCCCTCTGAAGGAGCCTCAGTATCGTCGCCCGGGCCGGGGAGTTGTCACGCTCTTGTCATGCGCTGCATGCACGGATGTGAACGCGGTGCGCCTGACGGGATGATCCGCCGCCACCGGGTGACCGCCGGCCCATGCCGTCGATCCCTCCTTGTCCTGCACGCGGTGCGGGGTTTGATGTTGGGGGGCAGATCGACTCGCACACCGCGACGGTTCGCTTGCGTTCGCATTGCCAGGGAGGGCGCCATGCCACGTACCGAAGCCACCGACCCCGTCGTTGACGCGGTCCGCACCTGGAAGGATCGGCAGGGCTCGTTGATCATGGCCCTGCACCAGGTGCAGGATCGCCTCGGCTACGTGCCCCGACAGGCGGCGCTGGACCTCGCGGCGGGCATGGGCGTGCCGCTGGCGCGGATCTACGAGGTCACCACCTTCTACAGCTTCTTCAAATTGGAGTCGCCCGGGCGGGCGATCATCAGCGTCTGCACCGGCACCGCCTGCCATCTCAAGGGGGCGCCGGACCTGCTCGGCTGCTTCTGCGAGATCCTCGGCATCGCCCCCGGCAACACCACCGACGACGGCTACTTCCACCTCCAGGGGGTGCGCTGCGTCGGCTGCTGCGGGCTCGCCCCGGTGGTCACGGTCCGCGACAAGACCTACGGCAAGGTCACCCCCGGCCAGGTCCACGGCATCATCGAGGACTGGCGCGCTGCGCTGGCGCAGGAGGAGAGCGATGAATCCTGAAGACATGTCCACCCGCGCCACGAAGGAGCGCGAGCGCCAGAGCGCCTTCGACTGCCGGTTGTTCTGCTGTGCGAGCACCGGATGCATCTCCTCGGGCAGCGAAGCGGTGATGCCGGCGCTGGCCGAGGCCGCCGCCAGCCACGGGCTCGGCCAACGCATCGACATCGTCGCCACCGGCTGTATGGGCCTGTGCGCCAAAGGTCCGCTGGTGCGGGTCGAGATCGCCGGCCGCGAACCGGTGCTCTACAGCGAAGTCGGCCAGCTCGAAGCGCGGCTGATCGTGGCCGAGCACATCCGCCCGGCGCTCGATCGCGACGCCGAGGAGGCGCTCGAGCTGCCGCCCTTCCTGCGCGAACGCCAGCTCGATCTCTCCCTGCCCTTCTTCGCCTGCCAGGAGAAGGTGGTGCTGGCCAATTCCGGCGCCATCGACCCGGATGACATCAATCATTACATCGCCGCCGAGGGCTACACCGCGCTGGCGACGGTCCTGGAGCAGAACGATCCCGAGGCGGTGATCGCACGCATCGACCGCAGCGGCCTGCGCGGCCGTGGCGGGGCCGGCTATCCCACCGGGCGCAAGTGGCATAACACCCGCGCGACCCCGGCGAGCGAACGCTGCGTGGTCTGCAACGGCGACGAAGGCGACCCCGGCGCCTACATGGACCGCAGCATCCTCGAGGGCGACCCGCACGCGGTGATCGAAGGCATGGCCATCGCTGCCCACGCGATCGGCGCCCAAACCGGTTGGTTCTACATCCGCGCCGAATACGGCCTGGCGATCAAGCGGGTCGAGAAGGCGATCCGCCAGGCCCGCCGCGCCGGGCTGCTCGGCAAGGGTATCCTCGGCACCGACTTCGACTTCGACTGCGAGATCCGCCTCGGCGCCGGCGCCTTCGTCTGCGGCGAGGAGACCGCGCTGATCAACTCGATCGAGGGCAAACGCGGCTATCCGCGTCCGCGACCGCCCTACCCTTCGGCCTCTGGTCTGTGGGGCCGGCCGACCTGCGTCAACAACGTCGAGACCCTGGCCAACATCGCGCCGATCATCCGCAACGGACCGGAATGGTTCGCCGGCATCGGCGATCCGCAGAGCGCCGGGACCAAGGTCTTCGCCATCACCGGCAAGGTGCAGCACACCGGTCTGATCGAGGTGCCGATGGGCGCGCCGCTGACGACCATCGTCGACCAGATCGCCGGCGGCTCGTCCACCGGGCGACCGCTCAAGGCGGTCCAGACCGGCGGCCCCTCGGGCGGGGTGATCCCCGCGAGCGCCTTCGCCACCCCGGTCAGCTACGAGGGTCTGGCCGAGCGCGGCTCGATCATGGGCTCGGGCGGGATGATCGTGCTCGACGCCGACGACAGCATGGTCGACATCGCCGCGTTCTACCTCGAATTCACCGTCGAGGAGTCCTGCGGCAAGTGCGCCCCCTGCCGCATCGGCGGCAAGCAGATGCTCGAACTGCTGCATCGATTCCAGGCCGGCACCGCCAGGCAGGAGGACCTCGTCGCGCTCGATCGCCTCGCCGTGGCGATGCAGCAGGCCTCGCTCTGCGGCCTGGGCCAGACCGGCCCCAACCCCGTGGTCTCGACCATCACCCATTTCGCCGACGAATACCGCGCCCGCATCGGCGCCACCGTCGCACCCGCCTGAGCCCGGAAGCACCACCATGCCCAGCGTCACCATCAACGAGATCACCGTCGCGGTCCCCGACGGCACCACCATCCTCGAGGCCGCACGCCAGGCCGAGGTCGAGATCCCCACCCTGTGCAAGCACCCGGACCTGCTCGCCGGCGCCGGCTGCGGGATCTGCGTCGTCCGGATCGAGGGTTCCAAGCGGATGATCCGAGCCTGCTGCACACCGGTCAGCGAGGGCATGCAGGTCCATACCCATGCGGCCGACATCGTCGCCGTGCGCCGCACCGTGCTCGAGGCCATCCTCTCCGACCACCCCAACGAATGCCTGACCTGCGGACGCAACGGCACCTGCGAGCTGCAGAAGCTCGCCGCCGACTTCGGCATCCAACGCCAGTGGATGCCCTCGCTGGTTCGCGACCTGCCGCTCGACACCTCGACCGGCTCGATCGTGCTCGATCCGCGCAAGTGCGTGAAGTGCGGCCGCTGCATCCACGTCTGTCAGGACAAGCAGAACGTCTGGGCGCTGTCCTTCCTCGAACGCGGCCTCGAAACCCGGATCAGCCCCGCCGGCGACATCGCTCTCGGCGATTCGCCCTGCATACGCTGCGGCCAGTGCAGCGCCCACTGCCCCGTGGGCGCGATCCTCGAATACGATCAGACCCAGGAGGTCTGGGCCGCGCTCAACGATCCCGATACGGTGTGCATCGCCCAGATCGCGCCGGCAGTACGGGTGAGCGTGGGCGAGTCCTTCGGCTATCCGCCGGGCGCCAACCTCGACGGCCAGATCTACAGCGCGCTGCGGCGGATGGGGTTCGACACCGTGTTCGACACCACCTTCGGCGCCGACGTGACGATCATGGAGGAGGCCGCCGAGCTGGTCAGCCGGCTGCAGGAGCAACCCGAACGCCTGCCGCTGATAACCACCTGCTGCCCATCGTGGGTCGACTTCATGGAGAAGTTCCATCACGACATGATTGACCACTTCTCCAGCTGCAAGAGCCCGCATGCCATTCTCGGCACGCTGACCAAGACCTGGTACGCCGAGCAGGCGGGGATCGACCCCGAACGCATCTGCATGGTCTCGATCATGCCGTGCACCGCCAAGAAATACGAGATCGGCCGTCACCACAGCATGTTCGCCTCCGGTGAACAGGACGTCGACGTCTCGATCACCACCCGCGAGTTCGTGCGGATGATCAAGCAATCGGGCGTACGGATCACCGATCTGCCCTGCCTCGATGAACCCGACGATCCGATGGGCGAACACAGCGGCGCGGGCACCATCTTCGGCGCCACCGGCGGCGTGATGGAGGCTGCCCTGCGCACCGCCCACCATCTGCTCACCGGTTCGGATCGCGACCAGCCCGAGTTCCCCGAACTGCGCAGCCTCGATGGCGTCAAATATGCGACCATCGACATCGCCGGCCGCGAGCTGCGCGTCGCGGTGGCCCACGGCTGCGGCAACGTCGAAACCGTGCTCGACCAGATCCGCAACGCGCCCGAGGGCGAGCCGCCCTTCCACTTCGTCGAGGTGATGGCCTGCCCCGGCGGCTGCATCGGCGGCGGCGGGCAGGCCTGGCGCGTGAGTCAGGCGACCCGCGCCGCGCGCGCCGCCGGTCTGCACAAGGACGATCGCGTGCGTTCGGTGCGTTGCTCGCACGCCAACCCCAGCGTCCAACGGCTGTATCGCGAATTCCTCGGCGAACCGCGTGGAGCCAAGGCCCACGAACTGCTGCACACCACCTATCAGGCCCGGCCGCAGTACCTGCGCTGAGCCGGACCCGGCTCAGCGCTGCGCTGCGTCGACAACGCAGCGCAGGCGGCCCTCAGTCACGGCCAGAGCCCGGGCGCCGATCGTGATCCGCTCCGAACCGGTCTCACCGGCCAGCGCGAGCGACGGCGCGGGGCCCTCCTGGAAACTCAAAACCACCAGATAGCGGTGGTCCGCGGCCACGGTGGTCGCGCCATCGCTCCAGTCGCCGCCGTGCAGCGCCCAGGCGGTGAGGTTGGCCCCCGCGGCCGGGCCGACGCGCAACTTCCGCCCGGTGGCCACCACCGTATCGCGCAGTTCCTCGCTCAGATTCAACGCCAGCCGCGAACCCGGCTCGGGCTCGCGGCGGCGCCGCACCCGAGCAGCGAGACCAGGTGGGAGGTCGGATACGTCGACCGTTATCGCCGGCTCAGGCTCGGCCTCCGGGACATTCTCGAGCGTGTCGAGCCATGCGATCAGCAGCGGCGCTCCGCTCGCTCCACTGCAGTCGACCACCAGCGATCGCGTGCCCGCGATGCCATGGTCGTAGACCAGCCGGCCCCAGTTCGGCACCGTCAGTTCGCGGGCGCCCGCCTGCCGGGCCAGCTTGCGCTCGTGTTCGGCCTCCGGGCTGAGGACCTGGTAATACTGGCGAGCGAGGTCGAGGTCGAGCTCGGCCACCCGCGCGACCGGTTCGTTCCGGCGCAGGATATGCGGACCGTGGAAGGGGTTGATCGCGACCGGAGCGTGGACCAGCGCAGGGAACGGACGGCCGAGCAACCAACGCTTCTCGAACACGGTGACCTCCAGGCTGGGCCAGTCACCGGAGCGTTCGTAGTGGCAGGAGCGCCGCAGGTCGTGCTTGAGGTTGAGCAGCACCTGCGGGTCGGGTCCGGTGCGGGGGAACGGACGGAATTTCTCGCATCCCTTGCGCTCGTCCGGCAACCACCAGGGAAATGCGGGCGTCGGCGCCGTAGCCGCGACCTCCGGCAGCGTGCACAGCGTATGCAGCGCCACGAAACCGCCGCCCAGCGGTTCGCCCGCCGCGTGCCAGAAATGACGGAAGACGCCCATGTGCGCATCCGAGCCGGTCATGAACAGCGTGGGCCAGAAGGCGGCTCCCTGCCCCGCGGGCGGATCATCGGCCAGCTGGCGGGCGTGGAACTCACCGGCGACGTACCATTCGGCGGTCGCGGTGCGGGTCAGGCGCGCCCCGCGCACCAGACGGTGGGCGCGCATGAACTGCATCACTCCCCGTTCCAGGGTCATGTGCTTGTAGAAATGTCCTTCCATTCCCAGGCCCGAGGCGCCGATGCCGAAACGGATATAATCACGCACATCGACCGCAGCGCGATCGATCATCGTCTCCAGTCGCTGGGCATCCGTGCCCTCCGCGCCGAGAATCGCCAGCGCGCCGATGCCCATGCAGGCGACGCGGATCGCGTTGTGGTTGCTCCACACCGCCGTGTTCAGGCCGCGCATGCGGCGGCCGTTGGCGATGCCGCGCTGCAATGCACGACAACGGCGCGCGATCTCTTGCACGCACCGCGCACGCAGTTCGGCATCCCACACCGGGTGGCAGGCATCGTAAGCCAGCGCCAGGCCGAGGACGAACGGCGCATAATGGATATCCTGCTGCAGCTGCGCCCGATAGGCGGCGGCTTCGGGCGCGAAGACCAGGGTCTCGATCTGTCGCGCGGCCGCCTGCGCGTGCTCCGCGTCGCCGGTGAGCAGGTAGGCGAAGCCCAGCGCCGCCGCCGGCCAGGTGGCGAACTTGGCCTGGATACCGCCGATCCGATCGCCCTTGTCGCCCTGGCCGAGCAGCGCTTCCACCGCTCGTCGCCCCAGCGGCGTGGCCGCACGACCTCGCAGCTCGCTCAGATCGGCGCGCCGGATCACCAGGCGAGGGTGCTCCTCCGGCGCGAGCGGACGATGGCCGGCGATGGGCACCGGCCACGGCCCGGTGCGCTCGACGCTGAGACTGCCGGCGGTCGCGTGGCGGACATCCTGGCGCGGGAATTCCGTTACTGCCTGATGCGTGCCGGTGCCCTCGAGCGGATCGAAGCAGAACGCGATCCGCGACACCAGCCCCGGACGCCAGGGATCCGCCTCGATCCGCACCTCGACGGTGGCGGTGACGAAGGCCCCGTCGCGGCCCTGTTCGAGCAGCCGCACCACGTGGTCACCGGCGCTGTAGGTGCGCGCGTGCGAACGCAGCACGTGCAGCCGCCCGGAAGCATCGAGGCGTACGCCCAGTTCGAGATGATGATCGTCGAGCGGGTCGTGGTGGAGCGGGATCGCTTGGAGCAGTTCGATCCGGTAGTGCCCGGCCTCCGCCTCGCTCGCGTCCAGGCCACAGCCGATCAGCGCCAGGATCACCACCCGTGCAACCGCCGTCCGACCGCGCGTCATGACCATCCGCTCCCCCTTCCGCCTGCGCACCTCGATGTGAGAGCCTGGCGGGGCGCTGACCCGTACGATGGTCCCGTGGCGACCGGGCCCCGCCCCGCTACTCGTCTGTCGCGGCCGGCGCGGCTTCGCCGAGGCGCTGGAGGTAGGTCCGTGCCTCGAAGGCCCACTTGCCGGGCCAACGTTCGACCACCTCGCGCAGACGCGCACGCTGCGGCTCGACCTGCTCGCGCCAGGCCATGAGCTTCTCCTGTGGATCGGGCAGCTGGATGAAGTGCGGCTCAGCGGCGATGGTCCGTTTGGCCGCGAACGGGGGCAACCGTCCGAGCGAGGTGCGGATGAGGATCGGGTAGTACCCCGGAGTCACCCGGAAGCGCTGCTCGTGCTCGACCGGCACGCCGGCGATCCAGGTGTCGAAATCGCGTCCGGCGTTGGTGTAGCGCAGGACCTTCGGCCGCGTCACCTCCATCACGGTGTAGAAGTAGTGGACCGCGCCGCCCTTGCCGGCCGTCAAGGCGGTCAGATCGATGGCGCTGCGGGAATGGTAGCGGTCGCGCCCGTAGATGTCTTCGCTCAGTCCGGCGGAATGCTTGAACAGCTTGGGATCCAGCGGCTTCCAGGTCTGGGAACCGACCGTCGCACCGGGTTCCGGGCGGACCGCGGCGCTGCCCCCAGCCGGTTCGAGATGATCCTTGTCGGCCGGCTCGGTCGGCAAGGGGCCGAGGACCAGGAAGCCGGCAGGCCCCATCTGCTCGTAGACCTTGGTCACCGGCACGCCCGCGCCGGGCAGGTAGTCGGTGTCGGGGGGCAGATCAATGACCTGCTCGAACTGCGGCGGCAGCGGCAGGCGCGAGCAGACATCGAACAACTCGAGCACGCTCTTCTCGTATTCCAGTTGGCGTCCCTCTTCGGTGGTGGTCTCGAAACAGGTGAGCGACTTGCGCGTGCGCAGGTACATCCGCGGCCCATCGAACACCGGACCCGAGTAGGCCTGGCCCTCGACCGAGCTGCGCGCCAGCAGCCGCGGCGGATTGCCGGTCTCGATCACCAGGATACCGCCGCCACCGCCCGGAGCGCGCCAGGTCGAGCCATTGCCGGTATCGGTCAGGTAGACCAGATCGCCGCAGGCCGCCGGCGGGGTGTAGTCGTGGCCGACGTCTTCCATGCACGGCTCCTGTTTGAAGAGCACCTCGCCGCTCGTGGCGTCAACCACCACCAGCGTCTGCCAGGGGATCTTGGTCCGGCCGGCTTTGACGCGGCTGTCGGGATTGCCGTAGAGTCGTCCGTCGGCAGCCAACACGCAGCCGTTGTTGGTGAAGCCGCCATCGCCGTGGACGAGGTACCGGATGCCGACCTGCGCGTCCGTTTCCGCCCAGAAGGAGACGCTGGAGCTGCCGCCATAGAGGATGCCGTCGTCGACGAAGCCGGTGTGGCCCGGCGGGACGCGACAGGCATCGCTGAGCACGCGTCCGTCGGCGGCCGCCAACAGGACGCGCTGGGTGGCCACCACGTCGACCGGTCCATCCGGCCCGCGCAAACGCAACGCCCGCGGCCCGTCGGGGGTGCCATAGCCGCCGATACCGCACTTGACCACCCGGTTCCAGCGTTCCTCGCCGGTGGTCGCATCCAGGGCGACCACGTAGTGCAGGTCCTGTTTCTTGCCCGCTGACACGTCGGCCTCGCGCGCAAGATCGGTCATGCTCCGGCCCTCGGCCTTGGCACGGTATTTCGGCCCACCCTCGACGATGAGCGTATCGCCGATGAGCACCGGCGAGGACACGCCGGCGATGGTGCCGCGCAGCTTGGTGTCCACGATCCACCGACGCTCGCCATCGAGGTCGTAACACGCCACCACACCGTGGGCATACTTGACCCAGATGTGCTCGCCATCACTCACCGGCGTGGCCATGGTCAACCCGGTGAAGCGGTGCCAGGTCCCGCGCCCGGCGTCGTACTTGGACAGGGTCCGCAGACCGGGGTTCTTCCGGCCGATCAGTTCCGAGATCTGGCTGCGCAGCGCACGCGAACGTTTGCGCAACTCGGTGCGTTTGGCCGCGTCGAGGCCATCGTCGCGCAAGGCGAGATCGACCTCCATCTTCTCGTCCTCGAGCGCCGCGGCTTCCTGTTGCGCTTCGGTCTCGAGATTGGTGCTGGCGAGCAGCTCATAGCCGACGTGACCGAGTTCGCGGTCCTCCGGAGCGAAGAACTCGACCAGGCTGCTCTCGCGCTTCCAGAGCACTTCACCGCTGAGCTTGTCGACGCAGTAGAGCCAGTGCGGCTCCGAGTTGGTGAAGATGCGGTCACCGACGATCACCGGGTAGCTGTGCGAGTAGCTCGGCAGCGGCAGGGTCCAACGGACGTTGGTGCCGGTCTCGATGTCCCAGGCCACGGGTGGCCGACCCGTATCCGGTTGCGGAAAACGGCCGGTGCCGTTGCCACGGAAGTTGAAATGGACCGCGCTCGCATCGACCCGGGCTTCCCCCATCGCCTCCGCATCGGAATCGGGCTGACCGCGGGTACAGAACAGCACCCGCACCGAGGTCGCTGGGTCGTCGTTGCGGCAACGCACCATCACCGTGTTCTCACCGGCTTCGAGTTCGATCGGGAAGATCGACCATTTGACCTGCTTGCGGTCCTCCAGGTCGGGCAGGCTGTGCCAGGCCAGGCGATCGTTGACCCACAGCTGCCCGGCATCCTGGCAGTCCGCCTCGACCCAAACCGTACGCGCCACGTCGCTGCGCACCACGGTGCTGGCGAAGTAGAAGCTGCGCGTCGCGCCATAGACCGGGACCTTCGTCGCCGTCACGCACCAGCGCGGCGGCATCACCGCGGTGCCCCAGCGTCCGCTGCGGGTCTCGGCCGGGTGGGTATGCGACTGGGCGGTCTCCGGTTTGCCCGCCGCGCTGTACTTTGCGAGCCAGTCCGCAGCGCTGTAGGAATGGTAGGCGACGCTCTTCTGCTCTTCGCTCAGCCAGTCCGGGTGAACGAAGTCACCGCCAAAATCCGCGCTGTGCACGGTGAAGTACGCCTCGCGGGGCGGGATCGCTTCGGGCAGGGCGGGCAGGATGTGATCGGTGCGGTTCGGGGCCGGGAAGGGACCGAGGATCGTCCAATGCGGCACATACTGCCAGCGCTGTGCGCCGGGCGAACCGCTGGCCTCGGGCAGCACCGCGACCCCGTCGGCACCCTGTTCCAGGGGCGAAGTCGCGAAGAAGGGACCGAAGCGCGGGTCGTCCGGACTGCAGAACCCGCGGGCGTAATCGCCGGCCGCGGGGTTGGCGGGGTCGAACCGCCGCGCGCAGGCGGCCAACCGGGCGACCATCCGGCGGATGTCCGGCACCACCGCGGCCTCCGCGGGCCAGTGCGGCTGACCGACGCGATTGCGGTCGAGCCAGATGTGGTAGCTCACCGGATAGGCGTGCACGGCGAAGGCTGCCGCCCACAGCTGGCGGTAGACCCGCGCGCTGAGTTGACCGAGTTCCACCGCGCCGGCGGGGCCGTCGGCCACCGCCTCGTCGCCGGTCGGGCCGGTGACGCTGATCGTGGATTCGCGTCGCATCACCGTACCGCTGAGCCGGTCCTTGTCGGGGCCGAGGTGCCCGGTGAACCGATAGCTGCCGCGAACCGATTCGCCATCGATCCGAGCATCGATGTGATGCGTCTGCTCGCGTTCGCCGTGATCGGGCGGAACCCACTGATCGGGACGCAGGGTGATGACCAGGGTACCGGTGAGCCGATCGGCATCGAGCTTCAGCCCGCTGGCGTCGACGCGGTGCTCGGCCTGGTTGTAGCTCTTGAGAAAGGCGCCGGCGCCGTGGAAGCTCCCGCCGCAGTAGGTCAGGTCCATCCGCAGCGGCTCGTGCTGGTGATGGTGCTCCTCGACCAGATGCAGATCGAGCAGCGGGCCCTGCTCGCTGTCGCGCTTGAGGCGGGCATTGAGCCGCTCCAACGCCGCATCGCGCGCAGCGACGATCGCCGCGAGATCGGCACGCAGGCTTGCGTGCTCCTCCCCCGCCGTGTCCGCCGCGCCCAGCGGCGCGAGGCCGACAACGGTCAGGCCGAGGGCCAGATGCAGGGCGACGAGCGCCGGGGCAGTCCGATTCGCAAGCATGTACAGCCTCCATAGCCGCGCCGGCGGCGTCGTCAGCATGTACGCTCGTACCGCACAAGGTGTTGAGCGCCAAGCGCTCCCGATCTGCCACAGCCGGCCGTGTCACAGCGGCCGGGGGGCTCGCGTTGAGTGGGTGGACCGGCCAGGGCAACCCGCTACCCGGCCGATCCCCCCCCACCCCGAGCGGAGGAGCGAACGGTGAACCCCTTCCGACGCATGGTCAGGACCACGACCGCCGGCGCCCTGTTGTGGGCCGGCGCCGTCCTCAACGCCGCCGAGCCGCCACCGGCGCAAGCGAACGACCCCGCTCTCGAGCCCTATTACAACGCCAACGCGTTGACCATGCGCCGGCTCTACGCCCCCGCAGTGAGCCAATACGAGCGTTTCCTCGCCGACCACGCCGACCACGCCAAGGCGGACCAGGCCCGCTGGGGCCTGGCCATCTGCCGCTACCACCTGCAGCAGTACGCCGCGGCCGCCGAGCTGCTCGCCGCGCTACGCGACACCGGCGTGGCCGATGCATACCGCCTGCGGCTCATGCTCGGTTTCTCGCGCCTCCACGCCGATCAGACGGCCCAGGCGCTCGAGGACCTCGCCTGGGTGGTCCGCGAGGCGCCCGCCGCCCAACGGATCGCCGCCGGCGTGGCCCTGCTCGAGATCCACGCCCGACGCAAGGACTGGCCGGCGGCGATCGAACTCGGCCGCCGCCTGCTCGACGGGAGCACCGGCGCGCACGAGGACCTGATCCGTCTCCACCTCGGTAACGCGCTGCTCCAGAACGGAGCGAGCGAAGCCGCCCTCGCCCCGCTGCAGGCGGTCATCGTGGCCAAGACCGATCCCGATCTGGTCCATCGCGCGCGCTACCGCCGCGGCGAATGCCTCGCCGCGCTCGCTCGGATCGAAGAGGCCGAACGCGCCTTCGCCGAAGCCGCCGAGCATCGACAGGGACCTTTCGCCGACGCCGCAGCCTATAACCACGCGGTGATGGCCTTCCAGCGCGGCCGCTACCAGACCTGCCGCAAGCGCCTCGAGGAACTACGCAAACGCTTCGAGGACTCGCCCTGGCGCGACGACGCCCGTCTGCTCGCCGGCCGCGCCCGATACGAGGAAGGCGACCACGACCGGGCACGCAAGGAGCTCGACGACCTCTACGACCATGCCGAACTGGGCGTCGAAGCCCGCTTGTGGGGCGCGCGCGCCCGCGCTGCCGACGGCGACCACAAGCGCGCGGCCGAGCTGCTCGCCAAGCTCGACGACCTCGCGCTGGGCCACCCGCTGCACGCCGAGGTCATGCTCGAGCGCGGCAACGCGGCGATGCACCGCGATCACCACCTCGCTGCAGCCGAGCTTTTCGCCCGGGTGCCGCAGGACAGCGATTGCGGGCTCGAGGCCCTGCGTCTGCGCGCCTACTGCCTGCACCAGTCCGAGCGCTACACCGACGCACTGAGCGTCTGCGATCGCTACCTCGAACGCGCGCCGGAGGCCGCGGCCGCCGACGAGGTCCGCTTCGTCAAGGCGGAGACCCTGGTCGCGCTCGGGCGCGAAGCCGACGCCGCGCCGCTCTACGCCCAGCTCGAACAGGCCGAAGGCCTGGCGGGGCAAGCGACCCGCGTGACGCGCCTGCGCCGGGCCAAGACCGCGCACGAAGCCGGTCGCTGGCAGGCGGCGCTCGACACCCTCGCCCCCCTGCTCGCCGAGCCGAGCGACGATCCGGCCTTCGCCCAGCTGCACTACCTCGCCGGCGATTGCCACCTCCGGCTCGACCACTGGCAGCAGGCCGTCGACCATCTGCGCCGCTTCCTCGACGAGCATCCCGATGCGCCCAACGCCCACACCGCGACCTTCAATCTCGCCCTGGCCCACCATCGCGTCGGCGACGCCGACAAGGCGGTCAAGGTCCTCGACCGGATCATCGATGACAAGCACAAGCGCACCGCGGTCACCGACGCCCGCAGCGCCTACGCCGCACTCTGCCGTCACGTCTACGACCACACCGACGACAACAAGCGCCGGCGCGAATTCCTCAACGACGCGCACAAGCGCGGGGTGATCGCGGGCACCTACTACCTGGCCTGGCATCAGCTCGACCGCGGCGAGCACGACGCGGCGCGCAAGCGCTTCGCCGAGGTGGCCAAACACCGCGAGCACCAGCTCGCCGACGACGCCGCGGTCCAGGCGGCGGTGATCGACATCCGCCGCGGCGCGTTCAAACAGGCCGACCGTTTTCTGCGCAAGCATTTCGGCAAGGACGGCGCCGGCGAGCGCGCCGGCGAACTCGCCTACTACCGCGGGCTGTGTCTCGCCTCCGCCGGTGAGCACGCCAAGGCCCTCGAACAGTTCGCCGTGGCGGACCAACACGACAGCGTGAAGCACCTGCGCGACCGCATCGCGTACTGGCGCGCCTGGACCCTGCATCAGCAGGGCGAGGACGCGGCGGCCGAACGCGCCTACGCCCTGATGATCGAAGCCCATCCCGACAGCCAGCTCGCCGGCAAAGCGCGGATAGCCCGCGCGGAGATCGCCATCGCCGACGAACGCTACGACGCGGCGCGCGCGTTGCTCGACGCGATCGGCGACAAGGCACCCCGCGCCGATCGCGAACGCATCGCCTACCTGCGCGGCTGGTGCGCCAGCCAGGCCGACAACGCCCCGGCCGCGGCCGACGCCTTCGAGCACTTCCTCAAGCATTACCCGGACAGCGACCGCCGGGCCAACGTCGCCTTCCTCGCCGGCGAGGCACGACGCAGCGAGCGCGAGTTCGATCGCGCCTGCAAGCACTTCGCCACCGCCGTCGCCGCCGGCGCCGACAGCCCCGAACACGAGGCCGCGCTGCTGCGACTGGCCCAGTGCGAAGGTCTGGCCGACCGCTGGGATCAGAGCCGCAAGCACGCCGATCGTTTCCTCGAGCAGTACCCGGAGAGCCGCTACGTTCCCCAGGCCCGACTCGCCCGCGGCCTCGCCCTGGAGAACCGCGAACGCTACGACGAGGCCCGCAAGGCCTATCGCGCGGTGGTCGACTCGGACCTGCGCGACGCGACCGCCGCCCGGGCCCAGTTCCAGATCGGCGAATGCCTGTTCGCCCAAGAACAATACCAGCAGGCGCTGACCGCCTTCACCCTGGTCGAGACGCGCTACCGCCTGCCCTCCTGGACCAGCAAGGCCCTGCTGGAGATGGGCCGCATCGCGCGCAAGCAGGGCGACCTGCATTCCGCGCGTGACCGCTTCGCCGAGGTCTGCGAGCGCTTTCCCGACAGCGCCGCGGCCGCCATCGCCACCGACATGCGCACCGAGGTGACCAAGACCCTCGAAAGGACCGACCGATGACCTGCTGCCTGAACCGCGCCGCCTGGCGCTGCTGCGTCCTCCTCGCCCCCGTTCTGCCGCTCGCGGCCGAATCCGCCACCGCGGCGGGCGACCAGCCGGAGAGCCTGCTCGAGCTGCTGATCGCCGGCGGCTGGGTCATGCTGCCGCTGGCGCTGTGCTCGCTGCTCGCCCTCGGCCTCGCGCTCGAACGCTTCCTCGCCCTGCGACGCACGGTGATCGTACCCGAAGACTTCCTGCCGGGGCTCAAGAACGCGGTCGGCGATGCCCGCCAGCCCGACACCGCCGCCGCGCTGCGCTACTGCGACGAGCGCAAGGAGCCGGTGGCCGAGATCTTCCGCGCCGGGTTGACGCGGATGGACGAACGCCCCGAGATCATGGAGAAAGCGATCGAGGACGCCGGCCTGCGCCAGGTCTCCAAGATGAAGCGCAGCCTGCGCCCGCTCTCGACCATCGCCGCCATCGCCCCGCTGCTCGGCCTGCTTGGCACGGTCTACGGCATGATCACCGCCTTCCAGGCGGCCGCCGGCGGCGCGGTCAACAAGGCCGACACCCTCGCCGCGGGCATCTACACCTCGCTGGTGACCACCGCCGCCGGCCTGACCCTGGCCATCCCGGTGCTGCTGGTGTTCCACTGGCTGAGCACCCGCGTCGACAACGTGGTCGACGGCATCGACGAACAGGCGATCGATTTCCTCGAGTTCGCAGCCTACAACCAACACCACACCGCGCAGAGCGACGCCCCACGCCCGGGTCGCCAGGCGGACGAGCCCGTCGCACCAGAGCTCGCACCGGCCACCGCCTGAGCCGCGGCGCGTAGACCGCCGCGCACCGGACCGAAGGAACCACCCCCATGCGTATCGCCCGCGAAGAAGCCGAGAATGACCAGGTGATCAACGTCTCGTCGCTGCTCGACGTGATGTTCATCTTGCTGATCTTCTTTATCGCCACCACCACCTTCAAAGCGGAAGAGCGCGATGAGGCGGTCAGCCTGCCCCAGACCAGCGACAGCACCTCGCTGACCAACACCGCGCGCAAACTGATCGTCATCAACGTCCGCAACCGCAGCACAGCCGAAGACGGAGCGCTCTACCTGGTCAGCAACCGGCCGATGGACACCGCGGCGATCGAGGCGACCGTCAGCGATGCGATCAGCGCCAATCCGGACCAGAAGGTGCTGGTACGCGGTGACAAGCGCGCCTTGCATGGCGACGTCGCCGACGCGATCAGCGCGTGCCGCGCCGGCGGGGTGGCCGAGGTCAACATCGGCTACGACTTCAAAGCCGCGAGGGCGCCATGACCAGCACCGTCACGCCCACGGGCACCTGGGTCCGCCGCGGCCTGCTGTGGGGCCTGGGGCTCAACACCCTGCTCGCGATCGTCGCGCTCAGCGCGGTGATGATCGCCCGCCCGGCCATCTGGCGCGACCTCTGGGGCATCGCGGCCGAAGACGCGCGCGAGCCCTCGGTCGGCGCGCTGCTGTGGCAGGAGCCGGCGCCGATCCCCGGCCCGCCGAACGCCACCACGCCGAACCCGGCGGCTGCACTCAGCACCGACGGCACGCAGATGATCGTCGCCCGCCGCTCGCCCTCCGGCGATACCGACCTGTTCATCAGCACCCGTGAGCACGACGGCTGGAGCGCGTTGCGCGCGCTCAAGGAGGTCAACTCCGACGCCGATGAGACCAGCCCGTTTCTCGCCGCCGACGGCCGCTTCCTGCTGTTCTGCTCCAACCGCGCCGGCGGCTACGGCGGCTACGACTGCTACGTCGCCTTCCGCAAGGGCGAGAGCTGGGGCCGCGCCTTCAATCTCACCGATCAGGTCAACAGCGAATTCGACGAACTCGATCCGCACCTGCTTCCCGAGAGCCAGGACCTGCTACTCGCTTCCAACCGCCCCGGCACCGATCCGGAGCCAGCCCGGCGACGCGAACGCTGGCAGGCGACCGTCGGCC
>JBEPXK010000020.1:0-16289 GCA_041641915.1 Planctomycetota bacterium | reverse complement strand
TCGTCGGAGTTCGTACTCCGGACCGGATCGCAGCGCAGATGATCACTGACCAAGCCACCACCGCCCCTACGGCTCTGAAGCCACCGCCCATCCTGGACGGCTACACGTACGCCCCCAAGGAGGCCTACGCTGCCCGCGACACCGGACGCCTGTTATCGCTGCGATTGGAGACGAACGCCGCGTGCAACCTGCGCTGCCGTTATTGCTATGCCGGCAGCGACGAGGCGCAAGACCAGGTCGTCCCTTTCGACCATCTCGCTTCGCTGATCGATCAGGCCCGCGACCTGGGCGCGGCGAGCGTGGTCATCATCGGCGGTGGCGAGCCGACGCTGCATCCGCGATTCCGTGATCTGGTCAGTCGGGTCGCCGACGGCGGCATGCGCCCGGTCGTATTCACCAACTCCATGGCCGTGACCCCCGAGCTCGCCCGTTTCCTCTACGGTGCCGGGGCCTCGGTGATGGGCAAACTCGATTCGCTCGACGAAGAGCGCCAATCCCACCTCGCGGGCATCCCCGGCAGCGGCCCGCGGATCCACCGTGGGCTGGACAACCTCCAATCTGCCGGCTTTACCGAGACGGGTGACCCCCAACGCCTGCGACTCGGCGTGAGCTTCGTCAGCTGCCGGCTCAACGTCGACGAGATCCCTGCGATCTGGCGCCTGTGCCGCTACAACAACATCTTCCCCAACATGGAGGTACTTACACCGACCGGACGTGCCGAGCAGGCGCTGAGCGATGCCGGTCTCCGACCGGAAGAAATCCGCGACTACAAGATGCGCATCCTGGCCGTGGACCGCGAGGAGTTCGGCTACGACTGGCTGCCCTATACGCCGCTGACCGCCAGCGGCTGTCTGCAGCAGTTCTACAGCATGTATATCACCCGCGACGGTGCCGTCCGCCCCTGCGCGCCGACCAAATTCGACCAGCACCCCGACCTGCGCGAAAACGGGGTCTATCCGCACAACGTGTTCAATCGCCCGTTGGCGGAGATCTACCACGATCCGCTCTTCGCCTATGTCCGCCACATCGACGAGCACCTCCAGGGCCACTGTAGCGGGTGCGAGCACCTCGCGCAGTGTGTCGGCTGCCGCGGATACGCCTACGCCGTCGGCGTGGCAGAAGACCTGCCGCCCCGCGCGGCGCTGGCCCAGGGCTGCCGCCAGTGCTGGAAGGACTGAGCGTGCTCGCCTCCCCCTGTCGCGTCCGCCCGCTGCGTGTGCTCGACCAGACGCTCGCCGATGGCGTCGATGCGAGCCTGCGCTTTTGGCTCGCGCGGCATCACCTGCCCGACTGGCTGCTCTACGCCGGGGAGAACGGATCGCGCCGCTGGCTGGAGTTGAGCGACTCGAGCACGTTCACCGTGGCCGAGGACCTCACGCGACTGCTGGCGAGCCAGGCTGACGGACTCGCGTCCCGGATCCCCGAGCGTGCGAGCCTGATCAGCGTCGGCACCGGCAGCGGACGCAAGGAAGCGCTGCTGCTCGAAGCGCTAATGCGGCGCGGTTGCGCGCGCTACATCGCCATGGACCTCAGCCCGCCCATGCTCGCCGCGGCGATGGAAGCGGTTGCTCAGCTCCCGATCGCAGCCCACCCCATTCTCGGCCGTAGTGAGCAACTGGGCACGGTGCTCGACCGGTTGCATTCCCCTCGCCTGATCTGTGTGCTCGGCAACCACTTCTGCAATTACCATGCTGACGATTTCCTGACGATGCTCGCGCCCCATCTCGGCCTGGGCGACCGTGTGTTGATCGACGCGCGGATCGTCCCCCCGGATGCCGGCGCCGGATGGATCGCGCGGACCGCTGCGGCCTACAGCAGCGCGGCCAACCGCCGCTTCAACCTCGGGCCGCTGGTCGACCGGGGGGTCGACCCGACCGCCTGCACCTTCGAGCTGGCCCTGCTCGCATCGGGCGAGGACCCGGTGCAACCCCTCCGCACGGCCAAGTCGATCCGCCTCGAATCGGACCAGATGATCCAATTCGCCGACGGGCCAGCGCTGCCGCTGCCCGCTGGCGAATTGTTGACCATGGGCTGTACCTGGTTCCATACCCGGCACTCCCTGCAGCAGTGCTTCGCCCGCAACGGCTGGACCATCGACCATGACCATGTCTCCCCCAGCGGAGGTCAGAGCCTGATCCTCGCCTCCCCGCCCGTACAGGAGCCCGCATGAGCCCCTCCGCGTTGCCCGTTACGTCCGCCGCCACCACCCCGGCAGTCGAACCGATCCCCTACGGCTGCGATCGCTTCGGCCGTCTCACCCGGGTGCTGTTGCATCGCCCGGGCCACGCCCTGAACGTGATCGATGCCAGCAACCACCGTCATTGGCTGTTCGATGGGCTGCCGGACATCGTCCGCTTCGATGCCGAGATTCAGCAATACGCAGCCCTGCTCGAAGACCTCGGCGTCCAGGTGGAATGGCTGGCGGACCACGTCACCCACCACCGGGAACTGCTCGACGGACGACCGAATCTCGCGTACCTCCACGACACCGCGGTCATCAGCCACCATGGCGCCTTCCTCTCGCACATGGCCTGGGACGGACGTCGCGACGAACACCTGGCGGTCAAGGAGGCACTCGAACACCTGGGCGTTCCGATCCGTCACGAGTTCACCGGGCCCGGCCACGCCTTCGAGGGCTTCCTCCTGCTGTCGCCCGACACCTTGTTGATCGCCGACACCGAACGGCACCGGGCCGATTCGATCGCGCATTTCGTACCGCGGGCGCTGGAGTTCTTCGGCTCGATCATCCACGTCACCATCCCCAAGGCCCGCCGCTACATGCACCCGGATACGATCTTCAACCGCGCCGCGGCCGACACCGCGCTGGCCTACCTGCCGGCCTTTGAACGCTGCGAGCTGATCACCGGCACCAAGCGGGAAGCGATCGATATCGTTGCCTACATGGCCGAGCGCGGCATCACCATAATTGATGTCGATGACGACGAGCAGCGACGATTGGCATGTAGTTTCGTGCCGATCGAACCGGGTCTGCTGGTGCATTACGATACCGCGCTCAACCCGGAGACGCTCCGGCGTCTGCGTCGACGCGGCGTCGAGATCGTTCCGTTCCACCCCGAGGCGCTGTTGCCGGGCGGCGGCAGTCTGCGTTGCCTGACCCTGCGCCTGCATCGCGCAGCGCCGGCCGCCAACACCTCGCCTTGAGGCGGCGCTGGCCCGGCCACTCCCGCAGGGCATGATCGTCGACGGATGCCGGACGCAGCCGTCGATCCAGCCATGCTCCGCGCGCTCGGCGCCAGACGTCGACGCCGACGCATCTACGCGTTGTTGCTGGCGCTGCTCGCTGGCGCCCTCGGCTTCGCGGGCTGCCTGCCGATATGGATTGCCGCTGCGCCACGACAACCGTTACCGATCCACGGTTCACTGACGTCCGTCCCCCGCCCCGACCCGCACCTGCGGGTGATGACCTGGAATATCGCGCACGGCCGGGGCCGCGCGTTCCACCAGCTGCTCGCCGCCACCCCACGCATCGAACAGACGCTCCAGCGGATCGGCGAACGCATCGCGGAGCAACGGGTGGACCTGGTCGCCCTGCAGGAGGTCGACGCCGCGAGTTGGTGGAGCGGCGGCTTCGACCACCTCGAGCGTCTGCGCCGGGCAGATCCACCGCGACTCGCGACCCGTGGCCTGCTCGCCGACGGCCTCGGCCTGCACTACGGCACCGCGATTCTCTCGCGGCTGCCGCTTCGCGATGCGCGTTCGCTGGTTTGGGCCGCTGGCTGGTACGCACCGGCCAAGGGCGCGACCATCGCGCGGGTGCAGCTGAGTCCCTCCCGCGCGGTGACCTTCGTCAGCCTCCACCTCCACTTCGCCGCCTCGTCGCGTCGCGAACATCACCTGGCGCAGTTGATCGACCGGCTCGCGAACGCACCCCGACCACTGGTGGTCGCAGGCGATTTCAACGGCGGCTGGGTCGACGGCGCCGGGGTGGTCGCGCGCATCGCCGAGGCTCTGGAGCTGCGCTGCATCGATCCTGCGCACAGCGCGCCGACCCATCCGGCGACCGGAACCACCATCGACTGGATCCTGTGGTCCACGCCGCTCGAGCTCGTCGACGCCCGGGTGCTCGCGCACGACCTCTCTGATCATCGGCCGGTGGTGGTCGAGCTGCGCTGGGGGCAGTGAGGCGCGAACGCAACTACCACGCGGGGCCGGTCGACCGGTGGGCGGATCGGTTGCGCCGTGGCCATCCGCCCATGGGGTGCGCGATACGGCCGACACCTACCCAGGCCTGATGAGCCCGAGCAGTTACGCGTCAACGGCTTTCGCTGACTCGCGGTTGGGCATTGCGTGCACAGGCGCGCCACGAATGCTCCGGGCATGATCTACGTCTTCGAGAAGCGAGTCAGCCCCCGAACGCTCGAGTGGGAGGTCGCGGATAGCGACGCCGATCACAGCCAGTCTCGCGGTGAACAACTCGACGGGGTCACGTTGACCGATGTCAACCCGCGCCGGGCGTGCGAGATCCTCGACTACCAGGGGCACAGTGACCAACCCTTGTGCAGCGCGGCCTTCGTCGAGACCGTACGCGGCGTCGCGCCGAACGCCCTCACCGCCACCCCGGCGCAGGTGGTCAACCGGCCGGCGATCGAGCGCGATCTGTTTCTCTGCCATCTACGCGTGCCAACCTACGGCCGTGACATCCTCGACCTCGACCGGACGCAGGTCTACCTGCTCGAGGGGGAGCTGATCTCCTGCATCCGGTTGGCCATCACCGCATCGGCCACGCAGAAACTCTGCGACAGCGCCGCTTTCTTCACCATCGACGGCTTCGATGGCCACCTCCTGCTCACCGAGCCGCTGGCAGCGGCGATGGACGGCGCCGGCCTGACCGGCTTCAAGCTCTTCGCGCTCGACGCCTGGTACGACGGGATCGATTCCGACGATCCCTACCTCACGCCGAGCTATCACCCCGACGCAGACAACGAGCGCCCGCATTCGATCCGCGACCCCGTCGGCCATCCGGATCAGCGCACCCCCTGGGTACCCGACGGCATGGGCCAATACGAGACGAGCTGGCCCGCGACCACGTGAACCGGGAGCCCCCGCGGATTGCCACCAAGCCGGCGAGGCCTTTGCTTCCGTGGCGGTCATCCTCGACTGCCTCAATGACCATGCCAAGACTTTCGGCTCCTCGACGTTTCGTGTGGGCAACGCGAGCAGCGAGCAGCGAGTAGCGAGCAGCGAGTAGCGAGCAGCGAGTAGCGAGCAGCGAGTAGCGAGTAGCGAGCAGCGAGTAGCGAGCAGCGGGACTATGTCCCGCCAGCGAGTCGAGCGATGAGGCGAGTCAGCGACCGGCCCATGTGGTCACACCTGTCGACAACCAGGGCCAGGCGCGCATCGTCGATGTAGCCGAGCGCCCCGAGCATGTCATACCAGCCACTGAGTTCTGCCACGCTGCCGCGGGCAATGCTCAAGAAGTGGGGGAAATCCCTGTCGGCCCTGCGTCCTGCCCCTTCAGCGATGTTGGCGGCGATGGAATACGAACTGCGCTTGATCTGATCGCGGAGATCCGCTTCACCGCGCAAACGCTGCAGGTCTTCGTGTGCGAGCGTGATGATCGCGAGCGCCGGGGGCCAGATGCGCAGCTGGTGATGACGAGCCATGGGGTCCTCCGTGTGGGGCTGGGGTGGCCCCGACCCCGCACGGAGGGCCTCATGGCGGCGCTAACACCACCCACATGGAATGACGAGGAGCCAGAAGTCATTGAACAAGCCGGATGCCGGCGTCTCGCTGACGGTGATGATGAAGGGACCAGTTGGCGGAGGTGTGGGATAAACAACACTGGATTTCGCTCTGCCTTGGTGCGGCAAATTACAGACGGAATGCTTCTGGTGATTGCGTACCGATATCCTTCGCCAGGGCGGTATGGCAGACCTCGCGCACGGCATCGTTCAAGTACTCCCAGAATCCATCCCGATCGATGCTGGTACGCCGCACCTCCTGCGGAAGAAATCGGCTCATTTCGGCCATGAAGTCAGCGTGAAGATCGAATAACTGACCGAGTCGACCTGAGAGTGCTCTGCGGAATGTTGCTATATCCACCTGGCGCTCCCGGCACTTCGCCTGCACCATGCCGGTATCGCAGACTTCGCCCTGCTGCGTGAGCCAGGTAATATCCCACAGGTCGCGATGCTTGATCCGGTTGGGGCGCAGAGCCAGGGCCAGCACCTTGTCGGCCAGGATTTCGCACCGGCTCTCGGCCTGCAGGATCAAGCCGCTGGTGCCCAGGTCGACACCGTAGGGATTGCGCAATACCGTGGGCCGCGGCTCATGACTCGTAATCGCACAGATGTCGATGTGGATCAGTTGCTGCGGCAGATGGCGACTGCCGGGATGCGTGATCACCTGGAGTTTCCAGGTGCTGACGTTGCCCTCCTCCCGTCGCGGTGGTGACACGACCAGTTCCAGGCCATAGGTTTGGCGCACGCCTTCGGCAACCGTCCGCCCCAACTCGCCGAGCTGCTCGGCAGAAAAATCGGCCCCGCCGGTGAAATCCAGGTCTTCGCTGAGGCGATTCGATCCATAGCAAGCCCGCAAGCACGTACCGCCGATGAAAGTAAGGCGATGCAGCAGCCCGGCCTCGGCCATGCTTCGAATGATGGTGTGGTGCAGGATCTCCTTCTCGACCACCGGCCGCAACTGGGCCACACCGCTCTGCTCCTGGGCCAGACGGACCACTTCCGCAAAATCAGGCATCAAACGTCTCCCATGTCGAGTTATCGACCAGATCCAGATTGCGCCCGACCCGCTTGAGGTCTGACCATGCAAGGCGAGGATCGGCGATCCACAGACGTCGTGCGGGATCGTAGGTCAAGCGCCCCCGGCACTCGGCTGGCGCCCGCGTGGTGTGCGTGAACTCGATGCTGCCCCAGCGCCCGCAGTCGATCACCCCACGTCGACCGCTGGTCATCAGGGTCAAATGATCGAGCAGGATCTGCGAGATCAGGCCATGCTCGCTGAGCGCGCTCTCCAGGGAAAGATACAACAAATGCCCGGCCCGCAGCCGCGCCGCCGCCTGGGCCAGCACCAAGCCCGGCTCCAGGCCAGCCCGCGGATACAGATAGACCCCACGGCAGATACGCTCCAGCAAACCACCAGAGGCCGCCCGGCTGAGCAGGACGGTGAAGGCTGCATTCGACAGCTGGGGAAGTGCCGAGCGCAGGTCTGCCGTAGCGAAAATCGCCCGCTCTGGCCCTGCGACCTCGGCGAGAACCGCAGCAAGCTGACGGAGTGGCTGCATGGTTTCACATTACAGAAACCAACAAAAAGTGCAAGCTGGCGTACATCGAAAACGGGCCTCGGCCGGACCCGAATGACGCCGTGTGGCCCCAGCCAAACACCGCCGCCACAAGGCATAAGCCCGGGAGCCTATTTCTCAAAATGCGCAAACACAGTCACTTACACCAAACGGGCCTGATCCGCCGAGGTCCGGCCGGCTTGAGGCGTGAGCCGATCTGAGGCTTCCTTCAGAGGGGGCGTTGCCCCCTCGCGCGCTCACGCGCATCCCAGCTGCGCTTGCTCCTCGCTTCGCTGCGGGGCTGCGCTTGCGCTGCGTCGGCCGGTGGCCCCATTGGGGCCACCTATCGCTACGCGATGCCGCCTCCGCCCCCCACGGCCTCGGTCGGTGTTCGCGGCCTCCGGCCGCGTTTTCTGCGTCCCTCCGGGCCCAGCTTCCTCGCTGTCGCTCGTCGCGCTCCACCGGGGCCGGCTATCGCTGCGCGATGCGGGTTCCGCCCTGCGGCCCATTTTCGCAGAAAACCACCCCTCGGTTGGCCGGTCGCCCAGCCAAGCCTGGCTGGGCTCCACTCGCTGGCGGTTCCGAGGTTTGGAGCTCTGAGGGGCCCGTCCGATTTGAGCCCCTGGAGGGCCAGAATCGGCCCATGCGGGTCCGCAGCAGATCCGCCCATGGCCAGCACCCGCAACGCATAACCTGTTGTGGACAATGGTTAAAGAATCACCCCGCCGGGGCTGCCGGCGGGGTGATTCGGGGGTTGAGACGCTATTGCGTCTCTATCTTGGTGGAGGCGCCGGGAATCGAACCCGGGTCCGCACATGTTCTAACGGTGCTTCTACGTGTGTAGGTTGCCTATGCGGATCTCGTACACCGGATAGGGGACAACCACCCAGGCCGGTGTACCAGTCCGACGGGTCTCGCTACAGGGAACCGGACAACTCCTGCAGCCAGCCGATGTGCTATGATGGAATTCCGATCACCATCGGCAATGATCGGGTTCCAAACTCCGTTCTACGCTACTTACGCAGCGAGAGCGGAGGCGTACTCGACATGGTCGTCGGCACTTGTGTTTTTGCGGGTTGTTCACGCGGCCACCCGCACCGCGACACGCCACATCCGTCTTCCGATGCACGTCGAAAGCCGTATCGCCCCCACAGGTCTGTGCTTGTCAATCCGTACGCTGTTGCCGTACGACAGCCTTTGTAACCGGGCGCTGGCGGCTGAGAAGCGCCGATGCGCCGGCCTTGGGCGGGCTCTGGCGGTGGCTCGCAGCCATCTGGAGAGACGGTGCTCCGGCGCTGCGCTTACGGGAGGCGCCTTGCAGGTGCGCGTGGTCGGCTGGGGGAGACCGCGCTGGCCGCTGCCGCTGGCTGATGACCGGCCTTCCGGCTGCCTGCGTGGCGCCATCTGCCGGGCGCAGGGGCGCTGCCCCCTCGCGCGCTCACGCGCACCCCAGCTGCGCTTGCTCCTCGCTTCGCTGCGGAGCTGCGCTTGCGCTGCGTCGGGCCGGTGGCCCCACCGGGGCCAGCTATCGCTGCACGACGCCGCCTCCGCCCCCCACGGCCTCGGTCGGGGTTCGCGGCCTCCGGCCGCGTTTTCAGCGTCCCTCCGAGCCCGGCTTCCTCGCTGTCGCTCGTCGCGCTCCACCGGCCGCCGGCCCCACCGGGGCCGGCTATCGCTGCGCGATGCGGGTTCCGCCCTGCGGCCCATTCTCGGCAAACACCACCCCTCGGTCGCTCCCCCCTTCTCTGCGGTCGGGCCCGGCGCAGTTGGCAGCGCGCGGGGCCGGGCTACCCTCCCCGGCATGGGCGCTACGCTCGAGATCAACCTGGCTCCGGAAGCGACGCTGACTGAGCTGTCGCCCGAAGCGCTGCGCGCCTGGTGTCGCGAACTGCCGGTGCGTCCGGTCGCGCCGGAGACGGTGATCTACCGCGGGCGGAACCAGCTGCACCGTGATCGCGTCGCCGGGGTCGAAGTGGTGGTCAAGGCCTTCCCCAACCGCGGGCTCTACAAGCGGCTGGTCTATCGCTGGCGCAGCAGCAAGGCGCGGCGTTCGCTCGACAACGCCCTGCGCCTGCAACAGCTGGGCCTGCCCACCCCGCGTCCGCTGGCCGCGATCGAGCAGCGTCGCGGCGGGGTATTGCTGCGTTCCTTCTACGTCTGCGCCTGGTGCAATGCGGGCAGCCAGGTGCGCGAGGCACTGAAGCGGCGTGATTTCCCTCGTCGGCGCATGCATCTGTACCGGGTCGGCGCGCTGGTGGCGCGGCTACACGCTGCGGGCGTGGTCCACCGCGACCTTTCGCCGGGCAATATCCTGATCCACCGCCGCGGGCCGGGATTCTGCTACCCGTTGCTCGACCTCAATCGGATGCATTTCGCCGCGCCCCCTGATCTCGCGACGGCGATGGCGAATCTCGCCGGGCTCGAATCGCGCGATCGGACAGGACGCTTGTCGCTGCTTGTCGGGTATTGCGCCGCGGCTGGCTGCGACCGGCACCGGGCCCTGGAACTCCACGTTGCCGCGGTCGCGCGGCACCGCATCCGGTGGCGGTTCAAAAACGCCTGGCGCGCCTGGCGCAAGGGATTCGCCGGCCGTCCGGGGCAGATCCCCGGGCGGACCGGGCGCAAGCAGCGCTGACACGGGGCCTCAGCGGATCTTCTTCCAGTAGGCGCCGTCGAACTTGCCGGATAGCAGTTCGAACTGCGCCTTCATCTGCTCGTCGTCTGCACCGGGGATGCCGTAGACACCGTTGCCGAGGTAGCCGTAGACGAATTGCAACCCGCCCGATTCCGGCCGGCGTGCGCCGAACCAGGGCTGGAGTTTGCCGCGGTAGCGCTCGCGTACGGCCTGGTTGTTGCGCTCGGCCGCTTGGGCGAACTCCTCGTAGCCGCTGTCTGAATACGACCCCACGCTGCGCAAGACGATGACGTGATCGCCGAGCGTCTCCGGCCGCTGCCGGCTACCGTTCGACTGGTTCTCGTCAACGGCGCCGAAATCCGAGTCGAAGACATCAGCGTTGGCACCGCTGTGCTGGGTGTCATTCGCGGCGAGCGCCTCGGGATTGCCGCCGGGCGGCTGGTCCGGCTTGCCCGGCGGGTTGGCCCGACCGAGCATGAACGCCACGCCGATGGTCAGGACCCACAGCGCCGCGATGACGTAGAGCAGCTCTTGCGGAACTGCGATGCGCCCACGCGGCAGCATCTCGCCGGACTGGGCGTCGGGATCGCCGGCGTTGTCATGGCTGATCGCCGCACCGGGGTGGAGCGGGCCGCCCGCCTGCTCGAACGCCGGTCCTGGCGGAGCGGCCTGGGCCGCAGACTCGGCTGAGCCGATGCCGGTGCCCTGGCGCTCGGCAGCTGCACGATTGGCCGCGAGCTCGTCCTCGCGCGGCTCGAGACCCGGGGGGAAGAACACGGTGCCCGGCCGGCTCTCGTAATTGCTCGGCCCGGAGGAGGGCGTCGGCGCGGTGGCGGGGGCACTGGCCCAGGACGCCTGCTGACCCTGCGACGGTGCATGGGCGTACGGCTGGGGAGAGGTCGACGGCTGCGGGTACACCGGCGCCTGGGTCTGGGCCTGACGTGAGATCTGCTGACCGGGGATGGCGGAGGCGCCACCGGCGGAGTCGTGCTGATAGTCGGTGGCCTGGGTGATCCGGCGCTGAACCTGTTGCAGGGTGGCGTAGACCTTGTCAGTGCGCTTACGGAACATGGTGGTAACATCCTAGCCGGGGCCACCGGGCAACCCAGGCAATTTTCCACTACGCTTCCCGAGGCGGCGCGGCACAGAGCGGTAAGGTGGCAACTCCGCCCACGTCCCGCTGACACGCGCCGCCGCTTGCCTGTGGCCGGAGCAGGAGGAGCCTTCGCCCATGGAATTGGCCGCGGTCCACGCCCTGCTTTCGCACGAACCGGTCGATCTCGGCGCGCAGCACGTCACCTTCGCCGGGGCGCAGATGCCCCTGGTGATGCCGCTGGAGTGGATCCCGCCGAACACGCGCGCGGCCTGGGTTGCCGATGCCGAATCGGTCCCGCCGGCCGTGCGCATCACCTCCCTGCTGCAGGCCGATCAGCCCCAACAGGCCTGGAAGCTGATCGCGCGCAGCCAGATCGGCGTGACCGAGGATCCCGCGGTCTACCGCGCGTTGCACCTGTGGGCCGCGCGCGAACAGGCGCGCCTGGACCTGCCGGCCACGCGCGATCACCTGCTTTTGCTCGATGCCGCTGGCCAACCCGACACCGCCCGCGCCCGTGGCACCAACGCTGGCCTGGGCGACGTGCGCGCGATGTTCGATTCGCTGCCCTGGCCACGTTGGGCCGGCCCGCTGGTGGTGGTCCAGGGCGACGCCGAGCTCGCCTTCCTGCCCGCCGGGGTCGACCTGCTGACGCGCCCGGCGTTGCCGGTGGCGCGGATCGAGGTCGGGCTGGTCGGAATCGATCGGCGTCGGGCCATCGCCCGCCGCAGTTGCGCGCTGTACCTCGCGCTCTCATTCCCGCCGCCGTCAGGCTGGCCGCAATGGCTGGTCGACGGCATGGTCGCGGTGGCCGATGCCAAGAGCCGCGGCCTCGGCCCCAGTCCCCGGGCGATGGCCCGACGCCGCAGTGAGGCCGGCGCGCAGGCGATCACCCTGCTTTTGCACGGCGCGCGGCGCGACGCGGAACTGGCGATGGCCGTCTGCGCGCCGCTGTGCCACACCCGGCGTAAACACCGGCTACCAGCTTTCTTCGAATTGCTGCGCAACGAGGTCGACAGCCCGACGGCCCTGCGCATCGCCTACGGGCAGACCGCCCGCTCGCTGGCCGACGCCCCCCGGTGAGCGACCGATCGACCGGCGCCGCAGCGACAGGACCGGACTCAGGCTTCGAGCAGATAGTCGGCTTCCACACGCTGGCAGCGACCATCCCATACCCGGGCGAAGTCGCGCGCTGTCGCGGCGTAGAGCGGGCTGATCTCGATGTGCTGGCGCTCATCGAGCGCCACCTCGACCCCCTCTGCCCGTAGCCAGCCGGCGTAGAGGTCGCTGGCCAGGCGCCGGGCGGTGGCAGGGCAGTCGACCCCCTTCTCGTCGGCATTCTTGACCGGGGCGAACTCTGCCGCGCGGTCGAGCTCGAGCCCGATGCTCACCGGCGCCTCGGGGATCAGATCGAAGATGAACCGCTCGCATTTCCAGCCCTGGACCTGTTGGACTGCGCCGTCGACCCAGGCCTGGAGCGGCTTGGCGCTGCGATGCAGCGGCGGCTTGAAATCGCGCTGGGCGAGACCATGGAGGAAGTCGACGCCCCAGCAGTGCATCGCCGGCGAACCCCAGCGGTAGACCAGCTCACCGTCGGCGTTGCGCAGGCGGGTCTCGTCTTGCGAGAGCTCGGTGTATTCGATGATCCGGTCGCGGTCGCCGACCCGGACGAGGTGGCCGACCTTCTCGTCGGGATGGGCCTTGGCCAGAACCTTGGTCACCACGTCGGCGGATTCGCGTTCGCTGAGGCCGACCAGTTCGGGGTCGTCAACCGGGGCGAGGATGTTGTCGACCTGGATGTAGACGATGCGGCGGATGCCCGCCTGCGCGAGTTCGTCGAGCCGGCCTGAATCGACCAGCGCGGTGAAGCAGCCGCCGTGGCCATCGGGGTTCTCGAGCAGTCGACCGGGCGCCGCAAGCAACGCGTGGCCCTCGCTGTCGATGCTCGGCACCGTGCCCTGGCAGAAGAAACGCACCTGCCCGTCGGCGAGGCCGAAGTCATCCTGCTCGGCGAAGAAGGCACGGGTGGCGGCGTCGGTCATCGGGCTGGTCATCACCAGCAGCGGAACGGCGTGGCCGGTACGCCGCGAGAGCGCGCGCACCTTCTCGGCCTGGAGCTGGTAGATGCTCTTGCCGCTGAGCGCGCCGATGCTGAAGCAGCCCTTCGGCCCGTTGTAACCGAGTCGGGTGCCCTGCCCGCCGGCGACGATCAGCACCGCGACCGCCCCCTGCGCGTACGCCTGCTCGCCGGCGCGGACCAGCTCCTCGCCGCGACGGGTGCGCTCGGCGGCATCGATCACGCGGCTGGCGCCGACCTCGGTCGCCGGCACTGGCACAGCAGGATGCGCCAGTTCGGCCCAGTCGACCGCGGCGAGGCGCGCGAGGAACGCCTCCTGCGTGGCATCGTCGAGCTGGTCGATGCCTTCGAGCAGATGGGCTTGCCCGTGGCGCTCGAGGCGCTGCTGGATGTCGTGCATCATTGTCTCCCGGGGGCCCATGCTTCAGCGCGCCGGAGCCGGGTCAACGCCCGCTCCGCAGCCAGCAACGACGACGGGCACGGCCCAATGACCGTGCCCGTCGTCCGAACGCTGCTCGTACCGCCACCATTTCGTTGATCCTGGCGGTTGGTAACGACTCAGGCCCACCCGTCACGTCCTCACAGAGCGCTGCTATGCTCCGGTCGGGCTCGGGCACGAAGCACCGTGCTGACAGCACGCTGCGCCCTTTCGCGACGAAATCCCATGAGGGATCCGGGCTTACGGGCCGGGCGCGTCCGCCTCATCGTCTGCTTCGGCCTCTGGCGCCTTGAACAATGATGCGCCCTCCGGGTGGAGCTTGGTGAAGCTCTCGTCGCCGATGACGTAGAGGTATTCGATGAAACGCGCGTTGAGCTCCTCGACCTTCTGCGTGCGTTGCTGTTTGTGCTCGACGACCGACTGCTCCCACTCCTCGACCCGCTGCGGGTAGCTCTGCGTGGCCTCTTCGTAGCGTTTCTGCTCGACCTCGTATTCCCGCTGGGCCTTTTCGTAGGAGGCCTTCGCCGCCTCGTATTCCTGCTGCGCAGCGGCGTCCTGTTCGGCGTCGCCGCTCTCGGTCGGAGCCTCGGGCTCGCGCGGCGGCGCGGGCGCGACCGGCTCGGCCGGCTTCTCGGGGATCTCCTCGTCCATCGCCTCGTCGTAGGAGACCAGCACGCCCATGAAACGATCGGGCTTGCCGGTGGCCGCGCCGTCCTCGTCGGTCCCCACCCCACTGCCGGTGGTGATGCCGAAGTAGAGATCGAAGGCGAAGCCCTGGCTGGTGGTCACGCCGGTGGACCCGGCCTGGCCGACATCGACCAGCACGTCTTCCTTGGTGCGGTAGAAACCGTAGGAGGAGAGATCGGCCGTCGGCTTGGTCACGTCCTTGATCCGCAAGGCATCAAGGGCGCCGGTGACCTTGTTGACCGCATCCTTGGCTATCTCCTGGCCCTCTGGGAGCTGTTGGCTGCGCCAGTCGGTATCGCTGCTGGCCCGCACGAGCACGGTGGTCGGGCCCTGGATCAGTCGCGCGCCCTGGCTGAAGTCGACCGAATGCTCGTCGATGGTCAGCCGTCGCACCTGGTCGCGCTCGAGCTTCATCAGGTCGGGCTCGACCCAGTCCTTGAAATCGGTGCTCAGCATCGCCATGACGTTGGTGTCGACCCATTGGGCATCGGGCTTGTCCTTGAATCCCTCGTATTTGCCGAGGTAGACCGCCGCCTGGTCCGGATGCCGTACATAGTAGTACTTGTACGTCTGCGTCGAGAGCTCGCTGGCCTCGTTGCCGATGATCAGATCGAGGACATCCTGCCCCTGCTTGTCGATCAGCTCGACATGGACGCCGAAGGCGTCCTCGGTGTCGCCGGGCTCGTAGTCGTTGGGATTGCGCACGCCCAGGTTGGCGTGTTCCACCGCGTCATCCGTGACCAGCCGGCCATAGGTCAGGCTGGTGGCGGCGACGAGCGCCTGCGCCACCTGGCTGCCCTTGTCGCCCTCTGCGGGTCCGTCCGCCGGATAGTCGAACCGGCTGGCGATGTACCACTGCTGGTCTTCCTGGCGGACGACGATCTTCTCGATCTGGCCGGCATCGGCGTCGAGGCTGCTGATGGCGATCCGTTCGACCTCCAGCGGGAGCACGTCCTTGCGTGCGATGAATTGACCCGCGCGGTCTTCGCGAAAGCTCTCCGGGGCCGGCCGCGGCCACCACGCGGCCACGCCGGTGAGCACGACCAGGATCGCGAGAACGGCGGTCAGTGCTTCCTTGCTCATCTCAGCTCCTCCTCCGCGCCGCGGGAATGTCGACGCGTTCGTTCATCTTGCGCACGCTCAGCACCACGATGCTCAGACCGAGGATCAGCACCGCCGGCACCAGGATGGAGAGCCAGCGGATCCACCACCAACGGGTGACCACGTCCTGGTCGAGTTCCGCCGCCGCTTCGCGCATCTTGCGCTCGAATTTCTTGTTGATGCGTTCGATCTTGGCCTGCAGGTCGCGCTGCAGTCGGCGCTGGGTGCTGAACAGCGCCTGCGTCTGCTGGATCGCGTCGGTATCCTCGCCGGTGATCTCGGTGATCGATTTCTGGAACGATTCGCGCACGCTACGGATCTCGGCCTCCTCATTGCGCTCGAATTCCTCGCGCAGTTCGCTCATTCTGGCCGCATTGGCCTCCTTGATCGCGTCGATCACCAGGTGGCTGCGGTACTTGTCGCGCCGACTGCGCACCTCAAGCAGCTTGCGATCCCCGGCCAGGGCATCGATGACGTTGCTCAGGAAGGCGACGTTGCCGATCGACGACAGGATCCCGCGCACCTCGCGCGCCTCGGCGCTCTCGTTGGCGGCACCGGTCCCGGCCGCGTTGGCATAAGCGTAGTAGAACTGGTCGCCGGCGATGTCGACATCGGCGATCAGGACCACGTTGATGTCGTTGGTGCTCAAGGCCCCCGCCTCAGGGCGGTCGGCCTCGGCCTCATCGGCACCCGGCGTGGGCGCGGCATCGGGCAACTGCGGGTAGGCCATCTTGCCGGCGATCCAGGCCGCCTGCAGCGGGGTGCGCGCCTCGTCCTCGGAGATGTAGCGCACCTGCGGACGTGGCATCCGTCCGCCGCCCCTCCACGCCGGCAACTTGACGAAGATCTCATCGAGCGCCTTGCTGCCGTGGCCGACCTTGGGCGGGAGCCGCAACAGCGGCGTGATGGTGGTCTGGCTCTGACCGGTGCGCCCCTCGTAGAACACGCCGCCGGCGAGGACGACCACGCTCTCGAGCGCCTCGGTCAGATCCGCGCCCT
>JBEPXK010000019.1:0-16570 GCA_041641915.1 Planctomycetota bacterium | reverse complement strand
GCGCAAGGCCGGGATCGGTCCGGTAGCCTTTCCTGGAGCTCTGCGGGACCTGTCAAAGGTGGGCCGGAGCCCTATGCTCGCAACCCTTGGGTTGTGGGCGGAGGCCCACCTTGGAGCCATGCGCAGGCGAGTGGCCCCAAGGCTCTGGCTGGTACCTTCCCATGCCCGGTGGGCCTGAGTCGGCACAGGTGGTCTTCGGCTCCGGATGCGCTCCCCGGGCGGCTCAGCCGTCATCGGTCGCGGCGGGGGACTCCGCTTCTGCCGGCGAGGCGGCGGTGGCCATCTCGTGGGCGTTTCGCATGTCCGCGAGCAGTTTGCGGGCGAGATCGCGCAGGCGCTCGCGGCGCTGGGCCAGGAGCGAATCGGCCGGATCGGTGCGCTCGAGGTCCGCGAGCACGGCTTCGAGTTGGGGGATGAGCTCGGCCTCGAGGGTCGCGGACGCGCGCCGGGGCGTGATCGCGTCGGCGTTGTAGCGTGTTGCGAGCGTACGGTAGCGCTCGTCGAGCGTGCGCAGGCGATCGAGCGTCGACGCCATCGTCGTGGCATGGCGATCGAGGTCCGCCGGCAGCAGCAGCGGGATGGCGCCGATGCACAACACGGCCAGGGCCACCACCGCGGCCCGCAGGGCGCGGCGGTGGACTGGTTCCAGGCCGGGCCGGCCACCGAGCAGCAGCGCGCCGGCGGCGATCCCGCCGCAGAAGCCGCCGATGTGCGCCGCGTTGTCGATCATCGGCATGGACAGGCCGAGGAACAGGTTGAGCCCGAGGAAGATCAGTAGCCGGCGCCCGGTTTCGCGCCGCAGCAGCGGTGGGATGTCCGGACCGTGCAAGCGCAGGGCGATGTACTCGGCGCCGATCAGACCGAAGATGGCACCGCTGGCGCCGACGCTGGTGATCACCGGGTTCCAGCAGGTCGAGGCCGCGACGCCGGCGACGCCGGCCGCGAGGTAGACGAGCAGGAAATCGAGCCGTCCGTAGAGCCGTTCGGTCAGCTGCCCCACCTGGTGCAGGATCCACATGTTCAGCAGCAGGTGGACGATGCCGGCGTGGATGAACGGCGCGGTGAGGGTGCGCCACCATTGACCGGCGTCGAAGGCGGGGCCGTAACTCGCGCCCCAGCTGCGCAGGGCCTCGACCCCCGGGCTCAGCGGATCGACTCCGCTGAAGACCATCGCCGCGAACAGCGCCACGTTGATCCCGATCAGGGCGCGGGTCAGGCTGGCACGCGGACAGCGTTCGTAGAGCGTGAGAAGGAAGACCCGCACCGCATCGGTCTGGTCATGCGGTCGCTGCGCGCGCCCGCTCGGCGTCAGGATCTCGTCGGGTTCGCGGATCGCGTCCGGATCGTCGCGGTGGAAAGCCATATGCGCATCAGCATGGCGCGCGCATCCGTGAGCGAAACCGATGCTTGGGTTTCAAAGGGGGCTGCGCCCCCTTTGGATCCCCCGGGTCGCGTCGCCTGCGGCTCCTCGCGGCCTCGGTCGGGGTTTGCGGCCTGCGGCCGCGTTTTCTGCGGGCCTTCGGCCCATTTTCGCAGAAAAGCACCCCTCGGTCGGCCGGTCGCCCGGCCAGGCTTGGCCGGGCTCCGTTCAGGCATCGTAGATGTGTGTGGCTCCTTTGGATCCCCCGGGTCGCGTCGCCTGCGGCTCCTCGCGGCCTCGGTCGGGGTTTGCGGCCTGCGGCCGCATTTCCGGCGGTCGCTTCGCTCCCATTTTAGCCGGAAACCACCCCTCTGTCGGCCGGGCTCCCTTCGACGGACGTGGTGGGGTGTGCGTACGAGTGGCGAGTAGCGAGTAGCGAGTGGCGAGTAGCGAGTGGCGAGTAGCGAGTGGCGAGTAGCGCCCAGTGCCCAGCTGATGGCGAGTCGCCCGGCGAGTCGCCCGGTGAGTCGCCCAGTTCGTCGAACGGCGAGCCGGCTACTATGATCAGGTCGAGCGTCGGCGACTCAGAGTTCGTCGCGTTCGGCGCTCAGGGCGCTGAGCCAGCGCAGCACGTCGAGCAGTGGTGGCAGGCCCTCGCGTTTCCAGGGGTTGAGTACATGGTAGAAGGCGAGGTCCTCGAGGTGGGCCTGTTCGCCGCCCGCGGCGAAACGCTCGAGTGCCGAACCGGTGGTCTCGGCCAACACCGCGAGCGCGACCAGATCGGTACAGATATCAGCGGTGGCGGCCTCCTCGTACGGATCGGTGATGACCGAGAGCCGGCGGTAGGCGGTGTCGATGTGCAGCGCGTCGAAATAACCGGTGACACGGCGGGTCCAGTGGGCGAAGCGGCTGCGGCGGTCCGGTGGTTCGTGATCGAAATCGTGGTAGGGGCGTTGGGCCTGCGGCACGAGCAGATAGTGCAGCAGCCGTTGTTCGGCGCGATGGATGTGGACCTTGAGCAGCGAGAGGGTCTCCTCCCAGCGGCGGAAGGCATCGAGAAAGCGCGGCTCGCCGCCGGTGACCTGTTCGAGGTCGGCGAGCCAGCGGGCCTGGACCCGGGCGATGGCATCAAGCGCGCGGATCAGGTCGGTGGGCGTGTGCGTCTGGTCGCTCATGAGGCTCAGGCGGTGGTATCGATCTGCCAGCCGGGCGTGGTGACCTCGCGCGGGGGGAACGAGGCGATGTCGGCGGCCTCGGGTCCGGACAGCGCCCGGGCGAGCTCGGTGATGTAGACCACATCCTCACCGCTGCCGAGCATCTCCTGCGGCCCGGCCCGGGTCCGGGGCGGCATGCGTACGGTCGGCGGCCGACTCACGATCGCCGGACGCAGCTTGATGTCAGCGCGGGCGTTGTAGGTCATGCATGCATTGTAGCCCGCCAATCACGCCGCCCACGGCAAAACCGGCCAGGCTTGCCTCGATTCTGGTTTCTGGCTTGTTGCTGCTGGCTTGTTGCTGCTGGCTTGTCGCTGCTCGCCTGTCGCCTGAGCGTGCGAGGGGGCAGCGCCCTCTCTGCCAGGAGATTTGGGTTGTCGTTGTCGACCCGGTGGCGCAAACTGGACGACAAGCATCGTCCGTCGCGGTGCACCAGGAGATACGACACGTGAGCGGTTCGATGTTCAACCGGTTCGCGCCTGATGGCGAGCGGCGTGCGCGGGATGCTGAGGACGACGCCAGCGGAACCGTGTTTGCGCCGCGCAGCGTCGGCAGCGTCGCCGGGGTGACCGAGGCCGAGGTGCTCGCGGGTGTCGATCGCGTCCCGGCGCTGCCGTTGGTGGTCACGCGTTTGCTGGCCCTGGTGGGCAACGACCTCTCTAGCGCCAGCGACATGGAAGCGCTGATCAGCCAGGACATGGTCATTGCCGGCAAGCTGCTCAAGCTGGTCAACAGTCCGTTCTACGGCCTGTCCAACGAGATCCGCTCGTTGCCGCAGGCGGTGGCGATCATCGGCTTCGCCAGTCTGCGCAGCCTGGTGCTGGCCGCCTCGACCGCCGACATCCTCGACGTGCGCATCCGCGCCTACGGCTTCCTCGAGCATGGCCTGTGGCTCAACGCCATGGCCACAGGCTGCGTCGCCCGCGAGATCGCCCAGGCCATCGGCCACGACAACGAGACCGCTGACGAGTATTTTGTCGCCGGCCTGCTGCGTGATGTGGGCATGCTGGCGCTCGGGCCGATCTACCAGCGGTTGGGCATCGTGCTCGCGGAACGGATGGGCGAGGACGGCGACCTGCTCAAAACCGAGCGACGGAGCATCGGCTTCGATCATTGCTGGGCCGGCCAGCGGGTGGCAGAGAAGTGGCAGCTGCCCGAGGTCCTGGCCTATGTCGTCGGCCGTCACCACCGTATTCCGCAGCACTGCCAGGATCATGCCCTGCGGCTGCTGGCCTCGGTGCGGCTGGCCGAACGGCTGGTCTGCAAGGCCTGCGTTGGCCTGGAGAGCGACCATCCGTTCCGCACCAGCGTCGACGGCGTGCTGCTCGGCGCGTCTGGGCTGAGCGTGACCGCGTTCCGCGATCTGGTCGGTCGCATGCCCGAGATCGTGGCCCAGGCCCAGGCGGAGGGCCTGGCTTGACGCCTCAGCGCCAGGCGGTCGACGACGCTACGCTGGCCACCATCGCGAAGAGCCTGGTCGCCATCGCTGACGCGCTGGTGCTGTGCAGCAGCAGTCGCAGCCTGATCAGCCGGCTCGAGGAGTTGCTTACCGCCTCGGGAGCCCTGCCGGCGCGCCTGTACCTGTGCGATGCGCGCTCCGGGGTGTTCTACCCCGCCGCCGCCTTCGCCTGCGAAGAAACTACCACTGAGATCCCGGTCGACGAGGGCGTGGACATGTCCGCTGGCGACCGCGTGGTGCTCAGCCGCGGCCGTGATCTGGTTGGCCTGCTGTTGTACCCCCCGGCGGCCGACCGCACCGGGATGGAACTGCTCGCGGCAGTGCTCGGGCCGGTGCTGGTCAACGTCCATATCCAGGAACGCTCGGTCGAGGAGCGCCGGCGCCTGCACAACCGCATCGATCATCTGGTTTCAGCCGGCCGTCTGCTGCGGCATCTGGATATCGAACGGCTGCTGGTCGAGATCCTCCAGTGCGCGATGGAGGCGGTCGACGCCCAGGTCGGTGCGGTGCTCACCGGCGGCGAGGATCAGCCCCAGCGCATCCGGGTGACCATGGGGCTGCAAGGCGAACACGTTGACGCGATCCGCGAGCCCGCCGGCGACCGGGTGGTCGATGCCGTCGCCCGCAGCGGCGAGCTGCTGTGCCTGGACCGGGCTGAAATCGCCGAACGCCTCGATATCTCCACCTTGCGTGCGGTGCTCACGGGGCTGCTGGTGCTGCCGCTCGATTCGGGCCGCGGGCGCCAGGGTGTGGTCTTGCTGGCCAACCCGGGTTCACGCTTCGATGAAGACAGCGCTCAGCTGGCGGAAACCGTATGCCAGATGGCGGCGATCGCGTTGGAGAATGCGCTGCTGGTCCAGAGCCGGGTCGAGCAGGAGCGCCTGCGCCGCGAGCTGGACATCGCCCGCAGCGTCCAGGCTGACATGTTCCCCAACGCGCCGCTCACCGTCGGCGGATTGCGCGCGGTCGGCTCGGTCCGTTCCTGCGACGAGACCGGCGGCGACTACCTGACCTACCTCGCACGGCATGGTCGGCTGGTGACGATGATCGGCGACGTCACCGGCCATGGCCTCGGCGCTGCGCTGTTCACCACCGCCGCCCACGCCATCGTCCAGCAGCAACTGCGCAGCGACCAGGAGCTCGATGCGGCGATCCGGGCGCTGAACATCGGCCTGCGCAGCACCCACAGTGGTCGGTTCATGACCACCGCGGTGATCGAGTTCGACCCGGCGACGCACTCTTTCCGCATGGTCTCGGCCGGTCACAACCCGGTGCTGTGGATCCATCGCGGCGCGGTGCAGTGGCTCGAGAGCATGACCCTGCCGCTGGGCATTCTCGATGACCTGATGATTCAGGACCCCGCGCGGCTGCAGCCGCAGGCCTATGCTCCCGGCGATTGTTTTGTGCTCTACACCGACGGCTTCACCGAGGCCTTCGATCCGCAGGGCCGGTGCCTGGGAGAGGAGCTGTTCGCCGCGGCGGTCCAACAGGGCCTCGCCGACGGTCTGGATCCGGAGCAGCTGACTGAACGCCTGTTCGCGGTGGTCGATGATTGGACCGTCGGTTCGCCGCCGACCGACGATCTGACGCTGTTGATCGTCAGCGTGCCCGAAGCGTCGGAAGGTGCGGGCCCGGGGGACGGTCTGTAAACCGGGCGCGGGGTGGGCGTCCCGAGATGGGGTCCCCCGTACGGTCGGTATCAGTGACACGGACTCCTGCTTGGTCGGCGGTGGCCGCCAGGCATTATCGGACCCAATAGGCCCGCCACCGGCGCCGCGCGGGTGGGGTCGAGGAGGATGACGCGTGCGATCGATCATGATGCTGTTCTTGTGCCTGATACCGCTGCATGTCCTGCGCAGCGCCGATGAGGAACCGGCGCCGTTCCCGCGGATGTTCCCCACCATCGGCCATTACCTGGAGCGCTATTACTACGACCACAGCCGCATCCAGCCCGAGGTGATGGTCGAGCGGGGGCTGCGCGCGGCCGAGAACGGCGAAGTCGGCCTGGCTTTCGATTGGCAGGAGGGTCGCATCGACCTGAACGTACGTGGTGAGGTGACCGCGATCGAAGCGCCGATCCCCGCGGATCTGAGCCAGGCCATGCGCCTGCTCGAGCGTGTGCGCGAATCCTTGCGCGGGCACTTCGACACCGGGCGCACCCGCGAGCTGGCCTACGCGATGGCCAACGGGGCGCTGCGCACGCTCGATCCGCACACCGTGATCTACCCGCCGCGGCCGGCGAGCGATTTCGAAGAGGACATCCAGGGCGAGTTCTACGGCATCGGCGCCTGGCTCAACGAAGAGGACGGCGTGATTCGCATCGAGCGGGTCATGCCCGGCCTGCCAGCCGACAAGGCCGGGATCCACGACGGCGACATCATCCTCAAGGTCGACGGTGAACGGACGGTGGGGCTGAGCCTGCCCCAGGCGGTGAATCGCATCAAGGGGCCCAAGGAGACCACGGTGGTCCTGACCGTGGAACGCATCGACGGCGAGATCAAACAGATCCCGATCGTGCGTGACCTGATCCCGGTGCCGATCCTCAAGGCCTATCGTCACGGCGATATCGGTTACGTACGCATGGACGAGTTCAACCGTCAGACCGCCAACGCGCTGCGTCTGGCCATCCTCAACCTGGTGGTCGAGGACCCCAGCCCGCTGGTCGGTTTCGTGCTCGACCTGCGGTTCAACTCCGGCGGTCTGCTGTCCCAGGCTGAAGAGACCAGCGACTTCTTCCTGCCGCCGGGCAAGGAGATCGTGCGCACGGTATCCAAGGGCAAGCGCGACAACGTGATGATGTCTGGCCGGGAACTGGTGCTCGAGACCCCGATGGCGGTGCTCATCGGCCCGGGCAGCGCCAGCGCGGCGGAGATCCTCGCCGGGGCGCTGCAGCGCAACCGGCGAGCGGTGGTCATGGGGCGGACCTCCTTCGGTAAGGGCTCGGTCCAGACCGTGCGCAGCCTGCGCGACGGCAGTCACCTCAAACTCACCATCCAGGAATATCAGCTCAAAGAGGGGGTCTCGATCCAGGAGCGCGGCGTGGTGCCCGATGTCGAGCTGCTGCGCCACAGCCAGGGCGAGGACGAATCGGTCGACCTGCTGCCCTATTCGTTGCGCCGCGAGTCCGACAACGAGTTCGCGCTGCGCGCGCGGCGGGATTTCGAGTATCGCACCGCCTACCGGCTGCCCTGGCTGCAGCGTCATCGCACGCGCGAGCAGATGCGCACCCATCAGCTCTCCAGCCCCGAATTCACCCCCGACCAGGAGGCCCAACTGGTGCTCGAGCTCATGGAGACCGCCTTCGGCGGTGACGCCGCCGCCGAGCGTTCAGACCGCGCCGAGGCGGCGCTCGACGAGGGCCGGATGAGCCGGTTCATGCTCGATTCGCTGCGCGAACCCCTGCGCGAGCGCAGCGTGCTCGAGACGCAGAAGCTCGCCGAGGCCTTCGCTGCCCAGCAACCGCCGATCGATTGGGCCGCGGCCGACCTCGCGCGCAGCGTCGACGCCGACCAGCTCTCCCTCGCCTACACCGGCCCGACGCGGGTCACCGCCGGCGAGGAGATCGAACTCGGCTTCGTTGTGCGCAACACCGGCGAAGCGGCCGTCGGCCAGCTCTTCGGCGTGGTCGAAGCCGACGAGGCCAGCCCGCTGTGGGAAGACGAACTGGTCTTCGGTACCGTCGCTGCTGGCGGGCAGACCGCCGCGGCCTTGCGCTTCCGCGTGCCGCCGCGTTCGTTCAGCGTCGATGAGCACTTCGTGCTCCGGCTCTACCGTGGCGAGGATCCCGACCCCTTGGCCGCGGTGCCGGTGGATCTGACCATCGTCGGCAAGCCGCGCCCCGATTTCGCCTATCGCTGGGAGCTGATCGAACCCGCGGCGAGCGACGACGACAAGCTGTTGCCGGACGAGAAGGTGACTCTGCGGCTGCATCTGATGAACCAGGGCACGGTGGCATCGGCCCCATTGACCCTGTTCGTATTCAAGAACGACGACTACTTCACCGACCTCGGCGAGGGGCGGATCAAGCTCGCGGCGCTCGAGCCCGGCGGCAGCGTGAGCGCCGATATCCCGCTCACGGTCCGCTCGCAGGTCACCGTCGGCCGTCGCACCCGTACGCTCGATCGCGATGCGATCGCACTCCAGATCCACGCCAAGGAGCGTTTCGACGATGGGGTCGATGCACGGTATTTCGCCGCCTTCTCCCATCGCCTCGAACTGCCGCTGCGCGAGCAGCTCAGCGGTGGGACCATCCGCCAGCCGCATATCGCGTTGCAGACGGTCATCGCCGCGGCCGACGGCCGCAGCGCGCACATCGTGGCCGAGATCGAAGACGACAATCCCGCCTACGTCGCCCTGTTCCACAACGACGACAAGACCCGCCTGACGCCGCACGCGAATCTGAGCGCGGGCCGCTTCGAGGCCACCGTGCCGCTCAAGGAGGGGATCAACTCGATCAAGCTGATGGCCTCCGACACCGACGAGGTCAGCGACATGGCCTATCTTCGCTTCTGGCGCGAACCGCAGACCACCGCCCAGGCCACGCCGGAACCGGGGGCTGAGGACCCGATCGGCGAGGTGCCCTGATCGGCCGCCTCTCGTGCCATGCGCGTCGGTGCGCCGCTGGAACCGCCGGCGATCGTCGTTGTCGGGCCTGACCGGGGTTGCCCGAGGCCGTCCACAGACCCGGCGTGGCGGAGCCGGCCTCCGCCGCCGGGCGGCGAGCCATCGGCCACCCCCTTGAGTCAATGCGTGCCGCTGTGGCCGTCGCCCGACCTCACAACGGTCCGAGGCCGAACAACGCCGCGGCGTTGTAGCCGGCGTGGGCCAGGGTGCTGACCGCCAGGCCCTGGCGGATGAAGATGGTGCCGTAGAGCATGCCGGCGAGGAAGCGATGGGTGAAGGCGGGCCAGGCGAAGGCTTCGCCGGCCGCGGGATGGAACACGGTGGTATGGGCGATGCTGAACAGCGCCGCGCTGAGGGGCAGGCCGATCGCGTATACGCTCCAGCGTCCCCAGCCGAGCGTGCGCAGACTCAGGGTCAGACTGCCGAGCACGAGCGCGCGGAAGACCAGCTCCTCCTGCAGCGCGGCGCTGAGCGCGAGCCCGGCCAGGGCGAGCGCCTCCTCCAACGGCGGCGCGGTGGTGGCTTCGGCGGGGATCACGCTGATGGTGGCCAGGGCCACCATGTAGCGCACCAGGGCCCAGAGGGCGCCCCAACAGCAGACCAGCAGCACGGTCCGCCGTTGCGGTAGTTCCCAGGGGTGATGGCTCAACGCCTGCACGCTCAGGCCGCCGGCCGTGAGCAGCGCCACCGGCACCAGGGGTGCCTGCAGGCCGAGGCGATTGCCCAACGCCTGCCACTGTCCGGTGAACAGCGGCAGGGCGACATCGATCGGTTCCCACATGAAGCGGTAGATTTCCGCCACCAGCCCCAAAGGCACCAGAATGGTGAGCACCGTCAACGGCGCGCGGTAGACGTCGTTCGCCAGCTGGTAGAGCCCGAAGGTGTCGGTGGCGTCATCCGGTCGCAAGGTCCGCGGCGGCGGTTCTTCGCCCGTGGCAGGCATCGGTGCAGTCTAGCGCGCGGTCGGAGGGCGACCAGGGGGGCATCGGGAAGGCTGGGGGCGGTGGCTGATGGCGCCGGCAGGGGCTGGTCGCTGACTCGCCTCATCGCTCGACTCGCTGGCGGGACATAGTCTCGCCGGTCGCTGGTCGCTGCTCGCGTTGCCCGCACGAAACGTCGAGGGACCCGAAAAAAACGGGCGGGAGCATCGCGCTCCCGCCCGTCGTCGTCAGCTGGTGATGCGTGTTGGCTCTACTCGTCGTCGGCCGAGCGTCGGCGCGGGCTCTCGTCGCGCCGCGGCCCGCGGCGCCGGTCGCCGCCCCGGCGGTCACCACCGCCGCCGCGACGTTCGCGGTGTTGCTCGGCTTCCTTGGCCATCGCCTCGCGCTCCTCGGGCGTGGGCTCGGGCAGCAGGGCCTTGCGGCTGAGGCGGAAGCGTCCGGTGCGGGCGTCGACCTCGATCAGCTTGACCTCGAGGCTTTCGCCCTTCTTGACCACGTCATCCATGTTGGCCGTGCGCCGGTGGTCCCATTCGGAGATGTGGACCAGGCCTTCGGTGCCGGGCAGGATTTCGACAAAGGCGCCGAAGTCGGCGACCGAGGTCACCTTGCCCTTGTAGACCCGGCCCTCCTCGGGCAGTTCGGTCAGATCGCGGATCCAGCGCTTGGCCTCTTCGATCGACTGGAGGTCGGGCGAAGCGAGGGTGATCACGCCGTCGTCGTCGATGTTGACGCTGGCGCCGGATTCGTCTTGGATCCGGCGGATGGTCTCGCCGCCCTTGCCGATGATCTTGGCGATCAGCGCCGGGTCAATCTGGACCTGTTCGATCTGCGGCGCGTAGGGGCTGATCTTCTCGCGCGCTTCGGCGATGGCCTGGTTCATCACCTCGAGCAGATGCAGGCGGCCGTCGCGCGCCTGGGCCAGGGCCTCGCCGAGCAGTTCGGCCGAGAGTCCACTGATCTTGATATCCATCTGCAGCGCGGTGATGCCGGTCTGGGTGCCGCAGACCTTGAAGTCCATGTCGCCGTAGTGGTCCTCGTCACCGAGGATGTCGGTGAGGATCGCGTACCGGTCACCCTCCTTGACCAGACCCATGGCGATGCCCGCCACCGGTGCGGTGATGGGGACGCCGGCGGCCATCAGCGATAGCGAGGTGCCGCAGGTCGAGGCCATCGACGAGGATCCGTTGGACTCGGTGATGTCGGCGACCACGCGCATGGTGTAGGGCCAGACCGCGGTGTCGGGCAGGACCGGACGGATCGCCCGCTTGGCCAGGGCCCCGTGGCCGATCTCGCGCCGGCCGGGGCCGGGACGGCCACCGGTCTCGCCGACCGAGAAGCCGGGGAAGTTGTAATGGAGCAGGAACCGCTCCCAGCTCTTGGCGTGGAGCGCATCGATCATCTGCTCATCGTCGCCCGTGCCGAGGGTGGCGGAGACCAGCGCCTGGGTCTCGCCGCGGGTGAACAGCACCGAGCCGTGGGCCCGGGGCAGTACGTCGAGGTCGACCACCACCGGGCGCACGGTCTTGGTATCGCGCCCGTCGACCCGCTTCTCCTGCAGGATCAGATCGCGGAAGATCTCGTCTTTGGCCTCGCTGAACGCGGCTTTGACCTGGGCGCTCTTGTCGTCCTCGCCTTGGCCGAGCGCGGCGACGACCTGGTCGCGGCAGGCGGCGATGGCGGCGTAGCGCTCGTGCTTGGTCGGGGTGAACAGCGCGGTGGTGATCGCGTCGCGGAATTGCTCGACGATGGTCGCCACGAAGGGGTTGGCGGCCGGTTCGGTGTGTGCGACCTTCGGCTTGCCGACGCGATCGCGCAACTCGCTGATCGCGGCGCAGATCTTCTTGATCTCGTCGTGGGCCAGCATCAGCGCTTCGACCATCCGGTCTTCGGTGATCTCCTGAGCGCCGGCCTCGACCATGGTGATGGCTTCGCTGGTACCGGCGACGATCAGGTCGAGCTGCGAGGTGCTGCGCTGGTCATAGGTCGGGTTGACCACCAGTTCGTCCTCGATCAGGCCGATCCGCACGGCCCCGATCGGGCCCTGGAACGGGATGGAGGACAGGGTCAGGGCGGCCGAGGCGCCGTTCATCGACAGCACGTCGGCGGCGTTGACCATATCGTAGCTGATGACCCACGAGGTGACGTTGGTGTCGCGCTTGTAGCCCTTGGGGAAGAGCGGGCGCAGCGGTCGGTCGGTCAGGCGCGCGGTCAGGGTCTCGTGTTCGCTGGGGCGGGCCTCGCGGCGGAAGAAGTTGCCGGGGATCCGGCCGGCGGCATAGGTCTTCTCGCGGTAATCGACCATCAGGGGGAAGAAGTCGATGCCGGCGCGTGGTTCGCCGTCACAGGCGGTCGACATCACCATGGTATCGCCGTAGCGCACCACCACCGACCCGGCCGCCTGTTTGGCGATGTAGCCGGTCTCGATGGTCATCGTCTGACCGCCGATCTCGAGGCTGGCGGTCTGTTTGTCCATGCCCAGGGCTTGCCGGGCTGCGTCGAATGACATGAAAAGATCCTCCGCGCCGACGGTGCCGGAGCGGACCGTCGGCGGGTTCGTGGTACAGGGTGATGCGGTCAGGGTGACCGCGTCGGCGCCACGACCAGGACCTGTCCATACAAGGGTCATGGGCCGTCGGATCACGGCCCTTGTATGGAGAGGCGTGCTGGCATGACGCCCGAACTCCGACGCCGCAGAGCATGGCCGTCAGCGCTGGTCGCGCAAGGGTCGAGGGGCTTGCGACGGTGTCGCTGCGGCGCCTTCAGGGCCCCGGCGGGGCGAGGATACACTCGGTCGGGCCCTCGGTTTCGACCGGGCGCGGCGGGGGCGAGATCTCCCCCTCGCCGGCGTAGCCGAAGCGGGTGCGGGCCATCAATTCGACCGCGTAGGGGTCGTCGTCGAGCAGGCCCTGTTTGATCGCTCCGAGTTCGCGCACCTGGGTTTCGATCGACTGGGTGCGCCGGTGCTCGCGTTCGGCCTGGGCCCGCCGGGCGTCGATGCGCGCCTCAGCCGTCCGGCGGCGATCGACCAGGCAGGTGACGAGGTAGATCCCCAGCGCCACGTGGAGCAGCAACAGCGCGATCTTGCCGATGCGGGACCAGTTCATGCGTTCTCCTACGCCGGCTGGTGCAGCTCGTCAAGCTGCTCCCCGATCCGGGCGCGATGCGGCAGGGCGGCGCGATAGGCGGCGGTGGCGGCGCTGCGGGGCGTATAGCTGGCATCGGCAGCGACCATCGCCGCGCAGGCGGTCTCCACGTCGCGATGGATGCCGACGGCGGAGCTGGCGAGGATCGCCGCACCGCGGGCGCAGATCTCGGTTTCGACGAAGCTCTCTAGCGGTCGGTCGAGCGCGTCGCACACGATCTGGCACCAGAGTGTGTTCTCCGCTCCGGGCCCGCAGACGACCAGGCGCGCAATCGGCGCCTTACAGGCCTGGAATGCCGGCAGGGCCTGGGCCAGGGCCAGCGCGCCGGATTCCAGAACCGCGCGCACCAGATGCGAGCGGCGGTGCTCCAGCCGCAAGCCGACGAAGCCGCCGGCGCGGCTGGCGTCCGGCGGGATGAAGAACAGGCCATCGGCAGCGGGGGAGCTTTCAGCTGCCAGTTCGGCGAGGTGATCGAGCACCGGGCGGCGGTGACGCCGGGCCTGTTGGACCTCGGCCGGCGTGACCTCCTGTTCGAACCAGTCCAGCGCCGGACCGGCGGCGAGACCGTCCTGCTCCAAGGTCCAGCTGCCATCGAGGCAGTGGCAGCCCGATCGCAGGTGCCGTTGCGGATCGCGCCCCGGCTCGGCGCAAGTACGCAGAAGGCAGCCGGTACCGCCGAGCTCGATCATGGTGTCACCCTCGGCCAGCACGCCGCTGGCCACCGCGGCCGCGCAACGGTGGCTCGCTCCGGTAACGATCGGCGTGCCCGCCTGCAGGCCGGTCTCCTGGGCTGCGGCGGCGCTGACCCGACCGGCGATCTGGTCGCCGGAACGTGGTGCGGGGAACCAGGCCGGATCGAACTGCAGGCGGCTGAGGATCTGCTTCGACCAGGCGCGGGTGCGGGGGTTGAACAGGCAGGAGCGCCCCGCGCTGGCGGGATCGGTGCCGGGGTTGTCGCTGAAGCGGAAGCGGATGAAATCCTTGGCCGGCAGCACCAGCTGCAGGTCGTGCCAGACCCGGGGTTCGGCTTCGCGGATCGCGAGCAGGCGGCTGGCGGCGCAGCCAAGCCGGGCGTAGCCGCCGGCGAGGTTGGCGAGGTTGCGCTCGCCGGTGGCGGCGTGGAGCTGGTCGACGTAGGGCTGGAGCCCGGCGTTGGCGGCGAAACGGGTCGGGCACAAGACGCGCCCGCCCGCGTCGAGCAGGACCAGCACATCGGCCGGACCGGTGATGCCGACGCAGCGGATGCGGTTGGGGGCGCAGCGGCTGCGTCGGAGCATCTCCTTGATGCCCGTGCGCAGGGCCCGCCACCAATCTTGCGGATCGTGTTCGCCGTCCTCGCCCCGGCCACCATAGGCGCGCCGGAGCTGGGTCACGACCTGTCCGGCCTGATCCAGTACAACCAAGCACAGGCCGCTGGCATCGATGTCGATGCCGAGGAATAATGGGGACGTGGGCATACACGACTCCGCGTCTCTACTCTGGTGCTACAGCCTTCCGCGTCAAGCGGCAAGCGGCCTTTCTCGCGCTATCGCGAACAGGTCCATGATAGTCACAAGTCTAGTCTCACAATAGCATTGCGACACATATCCCCCGATCACGGCCGCTGCCCTGGCGGGAGCCCGGGCAAGGATCACTTGACCCGGCGATGGGGGAGGTATCCTCCTGCGCCCCGACATCGGGTGGTGTCGGGCTGGCATCTGCACGTCTGCCACGCCTACGCGTGGCCCGATTGAAGAAGTGGATTCGACTATGGCGAAGGAATACATCTGGGGTCTCGGCCGCCGCAAGAACAGCGTCGCTCGTGTGCGCATCGCGCCGGGGAGCGGTCAGGTCCAGGTCAACAAGCGGCCGCTGGAGAACTTCTTCCCGGTCGAGCGGCGGCTCAAGAACGCCGTGGCACCGTTGCGGGCCACCGACGCTGCCGGCCGCTACGATGTCTGGGTCAAGGTCCACGGCGGCGGTGAGACCGGCCAGGCCGGTGCGGTGATGCTGGGCATCGCCCGGGCGCTCGCCAAAGCCGAGCCCGAGCTCGAGCAGTCTCTGCGCAGCCACGGTTTCCTCACCCGCGACAGCCGGATGGTGGAACGCAAGAAGTACGGCCTGCGCAAGGCCCGTCGCGGCTGTCAGTTCTCGAAGCGCTGATACGCATCACGCGACCGCGCCACCACGCGCCCAGGGGCCCTGCTCCTGGGCGCGCTGCGTTCGGGCCTCCGGTTTGCGCGGCGCCCCACTGCGCGGCGCCGGACGGATGCAGGCGACGCCGGTGTACCGTGGTGGTCATGGGCGCTTGCCCGCTCCGGTAGGTGGTGGTATTTTGGCCCAGTCCCCGTTCGCCTGGGTCGTGCACCATGCAATCAGACAGTCCGACCGACCACGCCGCCGCCGCCGCCGCCGCCACCGTCGCCGCTCACCGCCCCACCAGCGGTCCGTTGCGTCGTCAGCCGCGGATCCTGGTGGTCGACGACGACCGCACCTGGCTGCTCACCCTGCGGACCATCCTCCGCGTCGCCGGTTACGAACGCGTCGAGACCTGTGACGACCCGTTGGTGGTGCTCGAGCGGATGGCGACCGCGGCCTACGGACTGATCCTGCTCGATCTCCATCTGCCGCAGGTCGATGGCGACGAGTTGCTCGCGACGATCAAGGCGACGCATCCCGACACCATGGTCTGCATGCTCACCGCCTCCGACGAGGCGGCGCCAGCGGTGCGCTGTCTGCAGGCGGGGGCCGAGGACTACCTGCTCAAGGCCGAGGCCAGCGAGCGGTTGGTGATCACCGTGCGCAAGCTCCTCGCCCGGGGCAGCGTGCAGCAGGAGAACCGGGCGCTGCGCGAGTCGCTGCTCTCGGCCGAGTTGCGCCATCCCGAGGTTTTCTGCGAGATCATCACCCTCGATGACGGTATGGAGCACGCCTTCCGCTACATCGAGAGCGTGGCCCCCACCGACGAGGCGGTGTTGATCCTCGGTGAGACCGGCACCGGCAAGGAGCTCATGGCTCGCGCCCTGCACAAGGCGAGCGGACGCGAAGGGCCGTTCGTGGCGGTCAACGTCGGTGGCCTCGACGACGCGCTGTTCGCCGACACCCTGTTCGGACATCGGCGCGGCGCCTTCACCGGCGCGAATTCCGACCGTCAGGGCATGGTCGCGCGCGCCGCCGAGGGCACGCTGTTTCTCGACGAGATCGGCGACCTCTCCGCGTTGTCCCAGATCAAGCTGCTGCGATTGCTGCAGGAGAACGAATACCAGCCGCTCGGCAGCGATGGCAGCGAGCCCTGTTCGGCGCGCGTGGTCACCGCCACCCATCGCGACCTGCGCGAGTTGCGCGCACGGGGGGAATTCCGCGCCGATCTCTACTATCGCCTGCGTACGCACAGTCTGACCGTCCCGCCGTTGCGCGAGCGTGGATCGGACATCCCGTTGCTGTTCCGCGCCTTCCTCGCCGACGCCGCGGAGGCGATCGCGCGGCGGGTGCCGAAGGTCGACTCCGCGGCCCTGAGTCTGCTCGCGCGCTACTCCTTCCCCGGCAACGTCCGCGAACTGATGGCCGTGGCCCACGATGCCCTCGCCCGTGCCCGCGACGGGCAGATCGATGCCGCGTTGCTGCAGAGCATGCTCAACGAGGCGACCGGCTCGGTGCGATTGCGGCCACCTGAGACGACCGACGATGGCGCCTACCTGCGCGACCTGCGTCATCTGCCCAGCCTACGCCAGGTCCAGGAGGACCTGGTGATCGAGGCCCTGCGCCGCACCGATGGCAACCGCGCCGAGGCGGCCAAGCTGCTCGGCGTCACCCGCCAGGCCCTGCATCAGCGCATCCATCGGTGGCAGGAG
>JBEPXK010000018.1:0-16585 GCA_041641915.1 Planctomycetota bacterium | reverse complement strand
TGGCCCTCCACCGAGAGATCGAGTCCCAAGAGGGGGCCAGGGCCGGGATGGTTGACCGGTACCGCGGCCGGGTCGAGTCGCGGCCGGCCCATGTCGACGCTGGCGCCGGTGCAACGGCCAGCCGCGTCGAGCAGACAGGTCACCGGCAACAGGCCGGCGCCGGTCTCGAAGGTGGTCTGGGGACCGTCGAGGTGGCCGCCTTCGTAGGCCAGACGGGCGCAGCACCGCAGCGCATTGCCGCACATCTCGGCCTGGCTCCCGTCGGCGTTGAACATGGTCATCCGTGCAGGCGCCTGTTCGCCGGGGCCGACCACCACCAGGCCGTCGGCGCCGACGCCGAAATGGCGATGGGAGATCGCCTGGGCCAGCGCGGGCAGGTCGGTGGGGATCTGCTCCTGCCAGGCGTCGAGGTAGACGTAGTCGTTGCCGCAACCGTGCATCTTGGTGAATCGCATGCGCGCGAGGATAGGCCGTGGCTCGCCGACGCCAGGAGCTTCGCGCCTGGCGTCGGTTGTCGGAAAGCGGATCGGAATCCGTCCTCGTAGCCGGGGTTCCTCGCCGGATCCGGTTCGGTGATCGAGCTCGGGGTTCGCGGTCTCCGGCCGCGTTCTGTTACGGGCCTGCGGCCGGTTCCATCGCGAGCGATCGGGCCGCAGCTGGGGTGCGCGTGAGCCCGCGCGGGGGCTGCGCCCCCGTTGATGGAAGCCTCACCTTCGCACGCACGGATCAGCGATCCTTGCGCTGCGCCCACAGGCCGGAGACTCGCTGTGCAGGGGGAGCAGCGTTCCATGGGTCGGCTCACTCGTCGTGTGCGCATCCGTCTGGTGATCGCGGTCATCGTTCTCGGCCTGCCGGTGCTGGTGGGGGGGGTGGTGGTGTGGTTCATCGCCAGCGGGGCGTTGCAGCGACGGATCGAGCAGTCCTGGAGCGCGGAGTTGCCCGGCCGGTTGGAGATCGACGCTCTCGCCGTCGATGCGCTCGATACGGTGGTCGTCGACGGCAGCGGGGTCTATGCCCAGGCAGGGGATGCGCCGGTGCTTGCGCTCGCGCACGCCCGCATCCGTGGCTCGGTATTCGAGCGCAAGGTCGGTGCGGTCACGCTCCACGGTCTGCGCCTCGACGCCTCGGGGCGCAACCATCCCTTCCTCATCGAACTCGGCGAAGAGATCCACCGGATCTATCGCGAGATGGAGGTCCATCCCCGGATCCGGGTCGAGCTCGATGACGCGGTGGTGGTATGGGACGACACGCCGCTGCTCGACGCCGGGACCGTGTTGTGGGACAACCGCGAAAACCAGCGCCAGATCGCCGTGCGCGCGCAGCTCGCGCAGGGCCTGATCGCTTTCACCGGCGCGCTGGACGGGCCGGACTACCGCTGGCGTCTCGACGGTGAGGACATCGCGCCGGCGGTGTTGCTGCGGCAGGTGCTCACGCAAACCGCGGCAGATCACCCGGCGCTCGGTTTGCTGCCGGAGCGCCATGGTTTTGCCTGCGCGGGGAGCTTCGCGGCGGATGGATCGCTGCGGGCCGATCTGGATCTCGACGGCGCTCCGGCCCTCGGTCTATCTGGGATCACGTGCACGGCGCGGGCGGGTTCCGGCTTCGCGCAGTTCACCGGTGATTTCGTGCTGCGCTGGCAGCAGGGCGCAGCTCCGTTGCGGGGTGTCTGGCGCTGGGAGCGCGACGGCGCGCGCGTCGAGCTGCGGCTGGAGTCGGGCACGATTCCCGTGACGGCGCTTTGCGATGCGCTCGCCGGAATCGGGACGATTCCACGCCTGGGGCGTTTGCAGCGCCTGCTGCTGCCGCGCGAGCTGGACTGCGCCGGCTCGCGCCTGGTCGTGGATCTGTCCACCGGCGCGCTTGCCGGGCAGCTGGAGCTGGCCTGGCGCGCGCCGCTGGCGAGCAGTGATGCCGCAGCGGCGCGCGTGAGCGCACAGTGGCAGCTGGCCGCCGGAACCCTGGAGCTCGACCGGGTCGCGGTCCAGGTGCCGGGGCTGGTCGCGCTCGAGCAGCTCAGCGCCACCGTCGATGCGCGCCATGCGGCTTTCTCGTGGTCGCAACTCGAGCTCGCGGGCATGGCCCGCAGTCTGGTCGCCGCCCGTTCCGGTCTCCCGCTCGCCGATTGGCTCGCCCTCACGCCCACCGGTGCTGGCCGGATCGAGCAGCAGGATGACGGTTTGCGGTTCACCCTGGGTGGCGAGGCGGGCGCGGTGTGCTGGCAGATCAGCGGCGATGACGCGGGGGTGGTGAGCGTCGGCGGCGAGCGTCTGCCCGCGCGCCTGTTCGCCGGGTGGCTCGCGCCCTGGCGCGTGCAAGCGGGTCTGGCGCGCTCGCTCAGCTGCCGCCGCACGGCGAAGGGCTGGGGGCTGGATGCCGAGGTCGAGCGCGGCGAGCTCGCGCTCGGCGCGCATATGCTCGGGTGGAGCGGTCCGCTGCGGGCCGTTCTCCCGCGCGGTCTCACGGGGGGGCGTTGCACCGAGCTCCAGCTGCGCAGCCCCCAGCGCGCCTACGAAGTGGTGCTGCAGAGTGACGATGATCGAAGTACACTGCGCATCACTGCGGCGGAGCTGACCGATCTGCTCGCCGATGCGCGGCTCGCCTTGCCGCTGGTCCTCGACGGCTTCAGCGGACGGCTCGCGCTCGTGGCGCACTGGCCGGGCACCGTGGCAGGAGCGCCCGCGGCGGTGGAGCTGGAATGGAGCGATGGCGGGTTCGGCAGCCTGCTGAGTGGGGTCCATGCCCACTGCCAGGCGCGGGCGCAGGCAGCCGGCCACGCGGTGGAGCTGGACATCGATGCCGGGCGGTTGGCGCTGCCCGGCGGAGCGCTCGATCTCGCCGCGCGCCCGCTCGCTGTCGCGGGGGCGATCGCGCCGCCGGCCGGTCCGCCGCTGGTGCTGCGCGGCAGTCTGGGCGATGGTCACTTGGATGGCCAGGTGCAGGCGCTTTCGCCCTGGCGCTGGCGGCTGCAGCTGCGGGGTGCCGATGTGCAGCTGCTCGCGGCGCTGACCGGTGCCGATCCGGCAGCGGAGGTGCCGCCGCAACAACTGGTGGCTGCGGCGAGTGGGCCGGCGCTGCGGGTCTGGGTGTTGCCGGACCGGCCGCTGGCCACCTGGGCCTGGGCTGCGGTGGCGCACCTGCATCTGCCGGAGCAGATCGCGCTCGTGCGCGCGTTGGTGCGTGCGCACGCTCAGAGCACGCCGCCGGCCTGGTGGCCGCAGGAGCAGCCGTGACTCCGACGGCCGCGGCCGCCATGATCCGTGCGCGCGCCGGGTCGGATGCGCGTACCGCGTGCTCGGACCCTGATCTGCTCGCCGCGGCCGACGCCTTGGTCGCCGCTTGCCTCGCCGATGATCCGGCGACGCGCCGCGCCGGACTGGGCGCGTTGTTCGCCGAGGTGATCGAGCCGCTCAACGACGGCTTCGCGTCGGCGCTCCGGCGCGTCTCCACCCGCGTGATGGCGCGGGCGATCTGGCGCTGCGCCGAACAGGATCCCGACCTCGCCGCGGGTCTGGCCGCGCACGCCGTGCACAGCGAGGAACAGCTGCTCGCGCGCCATGCACGTCTGCGCCGGGGGGACACGGCGATCGGCGGCGCTCCGCAACGGATCGGGCTGCTCAGCCGGGTCACCCTCGGCGCAGACATCCTGCTCACCACGGTGGTCATCCAGCGACTGCACCGGCGCTGGCCGCAGGCGCAGATCGTGCTCTTCGGGGCGGCCAAACTCGCGGCCCTGTTCGGTGGCCAGCGGGCGGTGCATGTCTACCCGCTCGATTACGCGCGTCGCGGTGATCTGCGCCAACGCCTGCACGCCTGGCGTGAGCTGCAGAGCGCGGTCGATGAACAGGGCATCGACCTGCTGGTCAACCCGGACTCGCGCCTCGACCAGCTCGGTCTGCTGCCGCTGGTTGCGCAGGAGCAGACGGCGTTGTGGGAACACGGCCTCGCACCGGGCAGCGCGGTTGAGAGCCTCGCCGCGGCCTGCGATGCCTGGTGCGCCCGCCGGTTTCCTGCGGCCGGCCCGCCCTGCCTGCCACGGCTGTGGCCGGATGCGGCGAGCAAGCGGTGGCGTGAGGTGCTCGCCGCCGCTTTCGGCCCGGCCCCGCTGGTCGCGGTCAAGCTCGATCACGGCGGCAACCCGGCCAAGGCCCTGCCGCGGGCGGCGGAGATCCGTCTGCTTGCCGCACTGCGTGCGCGCGGCTGGCGGATCCTGCTCGATCGTGGCTTCGGTGCCGAGGAGCTGGCCAACAGCGACGCGCTGCTGGCCGCTGCGCAGCTGACACCGATCGATGTGGTCGAGGATCCGGCCCAGGCCAGCGGCCGCGATTGGCACGGTCTCGCGCCGGGGGAACTCGCGGCGGCTCCGGTGCTCCGGCTGCATGGCAGCATCGGTTTCTGGGCCGCCGCCGTCGCCGGCTGTCGGCTCGCGTTTGCCTACGACAGCGTGGGGCATCATCTCGCCGCCGCGTTGGCGGTGCCGGTGGTGGTCGCCTTCACCGGTTACGCCCATCCGGATTTTCCGGTCGCTTGGCAACCCCGCGGTCCGGCCCCGGTCGAACTGGTGCGCATCCCCACGGCCGAGCGCGAGGATCCGGGGGCCTGGCAGGCCTTGTTCGCCGCCATTCCCCATGCCCGAGATGCACCTCCGCCCCCACCCCGAGGCGTGAGCACGTAACGACTCTCGGGCCCAGCGGGCAGGAGCACCCGCCCATTGCGGGCCCATTGCGAACGATGGGAACGATGCGAACCGTAGGCGCGAAGCCCCTGGGCATAGGGGATCGGCGGGGGCGACTCAGCTGTCGAGGGCGCAGTCGGCTTCGGCCGCGGCCAGGGCATCGCAATCGCACCGGGCCTGGTCGCGCATCGCTGCGGGCGGATCGTTGACCAGCAGCGTCTGCAGCGCGGCGCGGCCGGCGCCGGCGAGCAGGTGGATCGCCGCGCGGGCGTCGGAGACGATGCGCGGATTGCAGCGCGGCAAGAAGCGCTGCAGCGCCGCGGCATGAGCGGCGCAGTCGGCGAGCAGACCGGCCGGCACTGCGCGGGCGGTGTCGGCGATCGCCGCGCGTTCCTCGGGTGGCAGCGTGTCGTCGCGCCAGCTGCGGGTCAGGGCGGCGTAGGCGCGGGTGTCGGCGTCGGCGCGAGCGAGCATTGCTGCGGCCGCCTGGCGCAGGTCCGTTGCCAGGGCAGTGGTTTCGGCCTCGCGATCGGCCCACTTGCGGCCGGTGGTGTAGGCCGCGGCCATCGCTCCGAGCGCGGCGCCGACGGCGGCGGCGGCAGCGGCGGCGGCCCCACCGCCGGGGGTGGGCTGACGCCGGCCGAGATCGAGGCAGAACGCGTCGAGGGTGGTCTGGGCGGTGGTCATGGCTTCGCTTCCCCGACCCGCTCGATCCGCGCGCCGAGGCGCCCGAGGCGCCGGGCGATGGCCTCGTAGCCGCGGTCGATGTGATAGATGCGGTGAAGCAACGTCTCGCCTTTGGCCGCCAGTCCGGCGAGCACCAGGGCCGCGCTGGCGCGCAGGTCGCTGGCCATGATCTCGGCGCCCTGGAGATGGCGCACGCCGTGGACCACGGCCTGACCGTTGGCCACGCTGATCTCGGCGCCCATGCGCTTGAGTTCGGCCGCGTGCATGAAGCGTTCGGGATAGATGCGCTCGGTGATCACCGAGGTGCCCTCTGCCAGCGCGGCCAGCACCATCGTCTGCGCCTGGCAGTCGGTGGGGAAGGCGGGGTAGGGCAGGGTCACCACGTCTTTGGGCTTGAAGCGCCGCGGTGGCTCGACCCGTAGGCTGCGACCGCGCACCGCCACACCCACGCCCATCTCGCGCAGGACGTGGATCACCGACATCAGATGGTCGGGACGGCAGCGGGTGATTTCGATCGGCGAGCGGGTGATCGCGCCGAGCGCGAGGAAGGTCGCCGCCTCGATGCGGTCCGGGATCACGCGCCAGTCGGCGGCGTGCAGCCGGCGCACGCCGTCGATGATCAGGCGCGGGCTGCCGGCGTTGTGGATCCGCGCGCCCATCGCGTTGAGGCATTCGGCGAGGTCGACGACCTCGGGCTCGCAGGCGGCGCACTCGATCACCGTGCGTCCCCGAGCCAGCGCAGCCGCGCTCATCACGTTGTGGGTCGCGGTGACCGAGCTGCCCCACTTGCCGCCGAGGTAGATCTCGGCGCCACGCAGACCGCCGGCAGGCGCGCGCGCCTCGACGTAACCGTGGTCGATATCGATCTCGGCGCCGAGGGCCTCGAGCCCGCGCAGGTGCAGATCGATCGGCCGTTCGCCGATGATGCAGCCACCGGGCAGACTGACCCGCGCGTGGCCGCGCTTGGCCAACAGCGGCCCGAGTACGCACACGCCGGCGCGCATCGTCTTGAGCAATTCGTAGGGGGCGGTGCTGTTGTAGGCGTCGACCGGGCGGGTCTCGATCGTGCGGCCGCGCCAACGGGTCTCGATGCCCAGCGTGTTGAGAATCTTGACCTGGGTCTGCACGTCGCGCAGCAGGGGGATGTTGCGGAAGCGGCAGGGCTGGTCGGTAAGCAGGGCCGAGGTGAGCACCGGCAGGGCGGCGTTCTTGGCGCCGTTGACGGCAATCGAACCGCCCAACCGCGCCCCGCCGATGATGCGAAAGGCGTCCATATGCATGGTCTACGCCCGGGGGCGGTCTCCGCCAGCCCCGGAGCGGGCCCGCGGCGTGGACCGCTGGTCTCGCAGCGCTAGCCTGCGCGGATGCGCACGCGCACCTTGTTCCACCCCGAGCTGGCGGCCGGCAGGCTGGTCCTCGACGATGAGGAGGCGCACCACGCCCGCAGCGTGCTGCGCCTGCGCCCGGGCATGAGCGTCCGTCTGGTCGATGGCCGCGGAAGAGAGGCTGCCGCCGAGGTGGTGGCGGTGGAGCGGCATCGTCTGGTGTGTGAAGCCCAGACGCCGAGGATGGTGCCTGCCCCGCCGGCCAGCCGGCTGCGGGTGGCGGTCGCCGCGCCGAAGGGCGCGCGGTTCGACGACACGGTGCGCGCGCTGACCGAGCTCGGAGTCGGGTGCATCGCGCCGCTGCGTTGCGACCGGGCCCAGCGCGTGCCGGATCTCGCGCGCGGGCGGCGGATCGCGCGCGAAGCGCTCAAGCAATGCCGGCGGGCCGATCTCCCCGCCATCGGTCCGGTGTTGGATATCGAGACAGTCGCGCGAGGCGGCGGGGCGTGTATCGTTCTCGATCGTGAGGGACTTGCTCCGCAGCCAGGCGCGCCACAGGATACCACGATGGTGATCGGACCCGAGGGTGGCCTGAGCCCAGAGGAATGTGCATGCCTGCGCGCGGCGGGTGCGCGTTTCATCCGGTTGGTGCAGCCGGTCCTGCGGATCGAGACCGCGGCGGTGGCCGCGGCGGCCGTCTGGGCCGCAGAGTGGGAGCGATATGGCTGAGAACGACGACACGCAGCACCCCGAGCACGAGGATGCCGCCACGACCGACGCCTCCAGTGCGGATCGGCAGCCGGCCAAAGCCAAGCGCAGTCCGTTCACCTTCACCGATGACGGCTGTCGCAGCGAGATCCGGGTCGGCGCGCTGCTGATCCTCGCCGCGGTGTTCCTCTGGCTGTGGCTCGGGCCAGCCTGGTCGAGCCGGCTCTACTTCATCGGTCTGCCGCTGCTGCTGATTGGCGTGCCGCTGCAGGTGCGCGACCAACGGCGCATCGCGCGGCCGGGCTTTCCGCTCAAGCTCGGGTTGGTCTTCGCGCTCGGTGGCGCATTGATGTGGCCGGACCTGCTCTACCGCGAGAGCGTCGGTGGCGATGTCTCGGTCCAACCGGTGGCGCCGCTGCTGGTGGTGGCGGGCTTGTGGATTCTGGCCTGGTGGCCGGTGAGCCGCTTGCGGCCGGCTGCGGCCCCGGCGGGCGGGGGTGAGCGTGAGGCCTGAAGCGCAGAAGGAGCTGCTGATCTGGGGCGGGGCCACCTTCGGTGGTCTGATTCTCGGGTACCTGCTGCTGATCGCACCCCGGGCCGATGAGGTGGAAGACAAGGAAGCCACGGTCGCTGCCGACTACCGGCAATACCGTGAGTACTACCTCAACGACGACGGCGCCGCTCGGGCCGAAGCCGAGGAGGCGATCGACGCGCTGCGCGTGGTCCGCGACGCCCAGGGGGCGGCGCTCACGGCGATGGAGTTCGGCTGGTGTTATGGCGTCGAGCTGGCAGCCGGATCGCTCACGCCCGCGTTGATCGACGAGCTCATCGCGGCTTATGCCCCGTTGTACGAACGGGAGCTGGCCAGCACGGAGGAGATCACGGCCGCCTCACCACGGCAACAGGCGCTGTTCCTGATCGACCGTCTGCGAGAGGATCGTGCGCGGACCATCGCCGAGGAGTTCGTTGCCCAAGACGGCAGCCTGTTCGATTTCCATCAACCGGTGAGCTATAACGAGGCCCGGGGCTACGTGCGCGAGGTGCACGTGCGCCTGGGCGTGCGCGCCACCACCTCGCAACGCGCCGCCGGGGTGCCGGTGCCCTTCCCCGCGACCGAGGAGCTGCCCTATCGCGGTGAGCGCGATATCGACTCCGACAGCCCCATCATCCGTGGTCTGCAGCTGGCCGAGGTCTGCTGTTTCGCCACCACCTGCGACCTGGTGCTCGACGTGTTTGAGCTCGGCGATGAACACAAGCAGGTGCACGAGGTCAGCGTCGGCGGTCCGGATCGGCGTTACCGCACCGCGGAGGGGGTCTACGCCATGGTGCAGACCAGCGTGGCGCTGACCTGCACCTACGATACCGCCAAGGAGATCCTGCAGCGCCTGGACCGCTCGCGTAGCGGGCTGTTCCTGTGGAATCTGCGGCTGCGCAAGCTCGAGGGCGCGGCCTATGAGCTCGACCTGACCGTCGGGTTGCTGTTGCGCAACCACCCCGATTGGGGACTGGAGGAACTGGCTACCGCCCAGTCGCCGCGTGGCCGCGTGCCACTGGGCGCCAGCGGGGGCGGCCGGAGGAGGAATCGATGACGCGCTTCCGCCCGACGCCCCAGCTGTGGACTGTCGCCGGTCTGATCGTGTTGGCGGCGGTGCTGCTCGGTGGCCACTTGATCAGCCTGCCGGAGCATCGCCCGATCGAGCAACGCGAGCTCCACCTGCCGCTGCCGGCGCCCGAAGCGGTGATCGGCGCGGCCGAAGCGGTCGGCCCGGTGGTCGCCAGCGCCCGCCGGCCGCGGACCATCAACCCGTTCACCCTGCGCGCCGATACCACCACCGTGCGGGTCAAGATCGGCGAGCCGCCGCCGCCCGATCTACGGTTGCCGGAATTGCCGGTGCTGCCGTTGGATGCGAGGCGGACACCATGACCGGTGCTTGTGCCCTGCTGAGAGCGCTCCGCTTGCTGCTGCTCCTCGCCGGCGTCGCGGTCGCCTGGAGCGCAGACGATCTCGACCTGCCCGGGTTCCAGATCGAGCCCTACGACAAGGTCTACCTGCTCGATGGGCCGGTGCATGGCCACATCGAGCAGATCGATCAGGAAACCGGCACGGTGCTCTTCCGCCGACCCGACGCCGAGCAGCCGGTCACCTTCCTGCCGGCGCAGTACACCCGGATCGTGCACAAGAGCTTGCCGGCCGACATCATCCGCAAGCGCGCGAGGATCCTGCTCGAGGCTCCGCGCGCGTACGAGTCAGAGATCATGCGCACCCTCGAGCACGGTCGCGAGTGGGCGCAGAAGTACGCGGCGGAGGAGCCCGAGCGCGCGGAGAGGATCCTGGTGCTGACGCGCGAATTCGCCCGCGATGCCGCGCAGAAATACGCTGGCAACGAGCGCCTGGCTCTGGAGGCGATCGAATTGCTGCTGCCGGTGCCCAGCCATCACCGCGCGTTGGAGCAGATCATCCGAGCGGTATTCGCCAACCAGCGGGTGGCTGGTTTCGAAGCCGGTTACGTTGCGCTCGAACAGATCTACCGCGTCCAGAACCGGACCGACCAGCTGTATGAATTGGCCCAGGAGTGGGTCGATGACTCGCGCTCGAGCTTGCCCGGCAACCGCCTGCTGGCCGGCCTGGCCGAGCGGCGCGGCGACTGGGAGCAGGCGCGCGACGCCTACAGCCGGCTCTACAACCTGCGCGCCGACGACAGCACCCAGGCCGGCGTTGCCCTCGCGCGCAGTTACTACCGCTTGGGCAACCTGGCCCGCGCAGCCGAGGTCGCCCAGGAGCTGCTGGACGCGGGGCACCGCGCGCCAGATTGCCTTGCCATCACCGGCACCGCGCTGCTCAAGGCGGGCGGCGAGGAGCGGCTGCCCAAGGCACATGAGTTGTTGCGCACGGCGAATGAGGCGGGCGTCTCCGCGGGGCTGCGCATCGCCACCCGCTACAACCTCGGCCTGACCCACTACCGGCTCGGAGACCGCACCGCTGCGCGCCGGACCTGGTCGCGTCTCGACCACCCCGCCGCCCGGTTGGGCGTCGCGCAGTGCGATCGCCGTCCGATCAAGGACGTCGATGCCCTGCCCGCGGGGCTGCAGCCGGTGGCGCGTGAGCTCAATGCCTGCCTGCTGCTCGAACGCGGCAACGCCCAGGGCGCGCGCCGCTTCCTCGCCGACCATGGCGGGCTCCGGCACACCTTCCTGAGCAGCGTCGCCGACCTGCTCGACGAGAACGGCAGTCTGTCCACCGTCGAACGGCTGGGCTATGCCGATACCCGCGAGAGCCAACGCTGGCAGCTGTACGGCCACATCCGCGCGGGGCGCTTCGACCGGGCGCGTGAACTGATCGAGCGGATGCCCGAAAACGACGGCTATGCTGCGGTGACCCAGGTCTACCTCGCGGCGGTCGCCAAGAAGGAGGACGAGGCGCGCGAGCTCTATCGCCAGGCGCTGCGCAGCGACGATCCGCCGCGAGGCTACCTCGAACGCATCGGCGAACAGTATGCCGAAGAGCAGGACGTGATCCGGATCTACGACTTCTCGGAATGGCCGGCGGGCTACGCCCTGCGTGATGGCTGGGGTGCCAGCAGCGAAGGCACGGGCATTTTGACCCTGGTCGATCAGGGTGCGCTGGTGATGCGCGGCAAGCAGCTGGCCACCAGGGATCCGGTGTGCCGGGTGTGGACCACCACCGATGCCCAGAGCCTGCGGCGGGTGAGCTGCGGACTCGATCTCGGCCGCGTGGGTACGGCGATCGTGGGGATCGAGGTCACCGACGAGCGGCGGCATTCGGGAATCGGTTACGGTGTCCAGGGCGATGGCGTACTGGCCTACCGCGTGCTGTCAGAGCAGACCTGGGGTCCGTGGCGCCGTCTGCGGCGCTCGGTGTCGGGCCTGGAAGCGCATCTGCGGCTCGAGTTCGACCACCGGCGTTCGGATCGGATTGCAGCCCTGATCGACGGCGATCGGGTGCGCTTGGAGGCCGATGTCACCCTGGGTACCGGCGAAGCGGTGGTCGGCTTCTTCGGCTACGCCGAGCCGGGGGAGGAATGGGAGCTGCGCATCAAGCGGTTGTTGGTGCAATTGCGCGGTGATGAGCCCGAGCAGCCGGATCACCGCCGGGGTCGGCGGCGGTGAGTGTCCGGCGGGCGCTGTGCAGGTGCGCGCTGCTGATCGTGTCGGCCGCGGTCGCGGTTGAGGCCTCGGCGGCCGCGTTCGACCACCTGCCCGCGGTGGCCTACGATGACGAGGAGTTGACCGTGGCCCTGCGCGCGGCCGAGGGCCGTACCACCCGGCAATGGCGGGTGGTCGATCCACCACCGGGGCTGCAGCTGAGTCGCAGCGAACGCGACACCGTGGTGCAGATCGCGTTGATCCCGCGCCAGGCGGGAGGCGTGCAGGTGGTCGACGCCGCCGGGGCGTCGATCGCCGGGCTCCACTTCGTGCGCCCCGGTTCGCAAACGCCGTTGGTTTTGAGTGATCACGGTCGGTTGCAGTTCGCCGGGCGCCCGGTGGTTCTGCTGCTCGAACGGCGCGAAGCCGAGGCCGACCGGCGCTGGGCGTTGTTGCGCGGGACGAGCGAGAAGGAGCGCCCGCCCTGCGATCTGGTCCTGCCGGCGCCAGCGGTTCCGCTGGGACATCCGGTGTTGCTGGCCCAGATCCACGCCGCACGACGCCGGCCCACCGTCGGCCGCAGCATCATGGTTCAACTCGGCGGCGACGACGTCTTCGCCGCCTGGAAGCATCGCGCCTATCGTCAGGCCCTGGCCTGGTTGGTCAGCGATCTGATGCAGCGCGGCGCCTTGCGGGTGGTGCTGGTCCAACCCGTGGCTCCCGATGACGGCAGCGACGCGTTGGCCCCCTTGCAGGAGCAGGTGCGGGATATCGCGCGGACCTACGAATGCGATGTGATCGAACAGCCGGGCCTCGATGAGCGCGACGCCTGGGCGCTCGCCTCGGGCGTGATCGGCCCCGGCCTTGGGCCGGATGCCCTGGAGCGCTACCGCCAGCGCTGTCGCGCAGCGCTGGCGGCCGATGTGGCCATGCCCGCCCCCTGAGCCGGCTGCGGCTCAGAACACCTCGATCTCGTCGTCGCTCTCGACCCCGTCGTCGTTCTCGGTCCAGGTGATGTTCAGGACCTGTTCGAAGACGTGCATGCTCGACAGCATTTTTCGTATTTCGGACATGCGGCTGGTGACGTCGGTCCCGAGCACCGCGAGGCGTTGCTTGTGCGTGTAGCAGGTCAGTCGGTAGAGGGAGAAATCCGAAGCCGTGCGGATCGAATAGCAGTACTCGAACAGGTTCGGGGTGAGGCGACGATAGCCGACGAAGGCGACCAGCGGCGGGTCCTCGCCCTCGGTGACCAGCCTCAGGGCCTTGACCACCTGCAGCGAATCCGCTCGTTCCTCGATCTCGCGCGGCTTGCGCGCCAGGGGTGCGATCAGGGCGTCCAGCGTTTCATCCAGCTTGCCGGCATGGGCCAGGAAGATCGGTTTGGCGAGCTTGATGATGTTGTCTTTGCGCTTGCCGATCTCGATCCATTCGGCCAGCGGCGGCAGGGGCTCTGCGGCGTCGATCACAGTGAGGCAACCGAGCGACAGCAGCAGCGTCGCGAGCAAGGGGGTACGCATGTCAGGCTCCTGATCGATGGCGACCGGCTCCCACAGCGAAGAGCGGTGCCCTGCGAACTGCGAGTGCCGGGATGGGCGATCATGGCAAGGCGCGCCGATGGCGGAATAGAAGACCCGGACGCGATCACGGCTGGCGACAACGCCGGAGGCACGGGGACGTAAGACCGAGGGCCGCACGATCCGTGCGGCATCCAGACCTGGGCCGGATGCCGCGAGCGCCCGGTGGCGGCCCTGCCGACAATCGGGTTCCACCCGTAGTGCCACCGGCCTGATGGCGGATCAAATGGCACTTGATACCACGAGGCGTAGCCGAACATACGCAGCCATGTCAGAATCGGGCAGAATGCAGGGGCGTCAGGAGGAAGACTCGACCGCTTCCGACGCATCACACGCGGAGCAGCCAGCCGGTCCACCGACCACCGGTGCAGAGCCCGACACGCTCCCAGGCGAGACCCCGCCACCACCACCGCCGGAGGCAGCGGGGCCAGACGCGACCGCCAGCGACGATTTCGGACCGGCCGTGCGTCCGCTGGTGTGGGTGCTCTCCCCGCTATTCGCGCTGGCCCTGGCCGTGCTGGTGCCCTGGTTCACCATGGCCGCGCCCGACGGCCTGATGTTCTCCAAGTGGTTCTACGTGCCCGTGGTACCGCTCTCCATCCTCAGTGTGCTCGCCCTGGTCTGGAACCCGCTGCTGCGGTTGTTCGGGCGACACGTGCAGTTTCTTGCGGTGCGGCCGCGCGAGTTGGTGGTTCTCGGCTGTTTCCTCTACATCGTCGCCGGGCTCGCCGGCACCGGCGGAGCACAGTCCTGGCGCAGCATGATGATGCGCGAGGAGTTCTTCTCGCGGGAGGACGATTTCACCCGCCCGCCCAACAGGCGCCCGGTATCGATCAAGGAGGCCTTCCCCAACGGCATCGCCTTCGCCGCCCGCGCGGACATGGATGCGGCCGCGGAACACGCGGTGCGCCTGTCCGAACTCGTGGTCGCTGCCGCGAGCGAGCAGATCACGGACACCGCCGAGTGGGACGAGGACCATCTCGCCCGCGTCGCGGATCTGCAAGGCTTGGATCTGCCGCGGCGCTACCGCCCCTCGGAAGAACTGGTCGCGGCGCTCGAGGCCGTGCAACCCGGCATCGCCGCCTCGACCGCCGCCGAAGCCCTGGGGCTGCTGGCTGCGTACCATCGTGAGCTGCAGCCGGAGTTGCGGCTGATCCGCGGGCTTTCGGGGCGCGAAAATGAGCTGTCCGGCCTGCTGCGCAGCGTCGGTGAGAGCGAGCGCCTGCGTCGGCTCAATACCGTCAGCCAGGATCTCCAGGTGCTGGCCGCCGGTCAGATCGATGAACTGCCGACGGCCGACGAGATCGCGCACGAGCTCGACCGGCCCTTCCTGCCACCGGGTTTCTACAAGCGCCTGCAGGAACATGTCGCCGCCGCTCGCGCACCGCCGCCGACGGTGTTGCTCGAGGATCTGCTCGAGGCCGACCGTGCGCACCTCAGCGATGGTCAGACCTTGCTGGCCTTGCGTTCCGCGCTCGAGAAGCACGGAGCCGCGATCGATGCCGACGCACTCAAGGCCGCCCTGGGGGTGCCGATCGAACCGGCCTTCCTGATCCAGGCGCGCCGGGTGGCGCTCGAAGCCGGCAATGCGGGGCCTTCCGACGAGGCGCTCGGCGAGGTGTTGCAGCGGTGGGCGTTGATGGACGCCTACAGCGACACTCCGGCCAGCCGCCTCTCGACGCCGGTTGGTCCGAGCATCTGGTTCGTGCTCGCCGGTATCGCGGTGATCCTCGGCTTCGTCGCCTTCACCGCCCGGCAGTGGACCCATCACGAACGCTTGCAGCACCCGCTGGTGCAGGTGCCGCTCGCGCTTTCACGCAAAAGCTTCCTGAGCAACCGCGCCTTCCAGCTCACCGTTGCGGTGCTGGTCCTGTTCTGGCTCTATCAGTACGGGGCGACCAACGGCTGGCATCCGCTTCCGTCCTTTGCGACCGATCCGATGGTCGAGTCGCGCGAGATCTACAAGGGCTTCGGCATTCCGGCCAACGTGCCCGGGCGCTGGGCGTTCCAGAACTTCTTCGGCAAGTTCAACGTGGTCCCCTTCGCCATCGGCATCGCCTTCCTGCTCAGCGCAGATATCGGTTTCTCGGTCTGGGGCGGTTTCTGGTTCGGCGCGCTGATCAGCGGGTGGCTGTTCGCGTTCGGTCTCCAGTTCAACTTCGCCAACGATGGGCGTCTGGTCGGTGCCGGTGCCGGTTTCGGCCTGGTGGCACTGGTGTTCTGGCTTGGCCGGCATCACTATTGGCGCCTGTTGCGCGCTGCGGTGCTCGCCGGTCCGGATCCCCATGATCCAGTGGGGGTGTGGGGAGCGCGAGCGCTGCTGATCGGCGGTCTTGCGAGCGTGATCCTCATCGCCTCCTACGTCGGTGGCCCCTGGTATTACGGCTTGCTCGCCGGGTTGCTGGGCCTGGCCTTCTTCCTCACCACCATCGTGGTCATCGCCCGCGTGGTCGCGGAGAGCGGTCTGGCCGCCTTCCAGGCGCCCGAGGTGATGAACAAGGTCGTCAACGGACTCGGCCTGCCGTTCATCTTCCCGATCCAGGCGATCCTGATGACCAACTGGCTCAGCCGGGTCCTGGCCCAGGATACGCGTGAGAATCTCGCCGGTTTCGCGGTCCAGACCTCGGCCATGAGTGAGAGCTCGGGCCTGCGCCAGGGCCGGACCATGCTCCTGCTCGGTGGTTTTGCGGTGGTGGTGGTCGTGGCCACCGTCTTCAGCGAGCTGTTGGCCAACTGGGTCATGCAGTCCGATGTCGGTACCGGCAAGATCGTGGCGTCGGTGTTCGGCAAGGTCTTCGAACCGGACGTGCTGGGGATGACCAACCAACAGGTCTATATCCTGGTCGGCTTCCTGTTGATCTTCGCTGTGGCCTGGCTGCGCCGGGTGTGGAACAAGTGTCCGATCCATCCGCTGGGCCTGGTGGTCGCGGTCAGCTGGCCGATCTACACCATCTGGGCCAGCCTGATGCTCGGCTGGGCGGCCAAGGTGTTGGTGCTGCGCTTCGGCGGTGCGGGACTGTACAGCCGACTCAAGCCGGTGGCGATCGCTTTCATCCTTGGCGATATGCTTGGATTCGGGCTGCAAGCCTTGCTGCAGGTCTACAGCCATCAGACCGGAATGCAGTGGGAGGTCTGGCGGACTTGGCCCTGATGCGGGCAGTGGCCCGCCGGTGTCGACACACGATCTGGGCGCCGTGCCCGGGATCGCCGATCCGCCCACCCATGGATCGGGAAGGCCGATCCATGGGAATCCCGACAAAGCCAGAGGGGTAGGTCCATTCGCTTGCGAATGGACCGTAGGGGCGAAGCCCCTGAGTAGTGACAGAGCAGAAAGGTGGGCCGGAGCCCTATGCTCAACCCTTGGATTGTGGGCGGAGGCCCACCTTAGACGCCTCCCTCAGAGCTCCAAACCTCGGAACTGCCAGCGAGTGGAGCCCAGCCAGGCTTGGCTGGGCGACCGGCCGACCGAGGGGTGGTTTTCTGCGAAAATGGGCCGCAGGCCCGCAGAAAACGCG
>JBEPXK010000017.1:0-16649 GCA_041641915.1 Planctomycetota bacterium | reverse complement strand
CTGCGGTAGCAGGGCCGTCGGCGGCGGGCTCACCCTCCTCGGGGTCGGCCGCGGCTGTCTCGGCGCCGTCGTCCGGCGGGGTCGGCTCGCCTTCGGTCGGATCCGCGTTCGCGGTGGCGTCGGCGTCCGGGTCGGCCTCGCCTTCGGCGGGCGTGGTGACCGGCGGCGGGCTGGCGGCCGCCCGGGCTGTCTGCAGGGCTTCGGCAGCGCCCCGCACCAGCGGCGTTTTGCGGCCGGCGCGATCGAGGACGATGTCGTTGCCGCGGCGGCTGATGTCGATGGAGCGGTAGGGTGCCCCGGTCTCGCCGGTGAACTGCAGTCGGAGCCGTTGCGATCCGACGCTGCGCGGTTTGACCGTGGCGCTCCAGCGTTCCTCGCCGCCGTCGTAGACGACGACGGTGTTGCCGCCGGGGAAGGCGAAGGTCTCGGCTGTGTAACGATCGACCAGGTCGCGCTTCTCGAACTCACCGACCTTGCGGTACCACGGCATCGTTTCGAGCGCGGCGAGGTCGACGTGCCATTCGCCTTCGAGTTCGCTCAGCTGTAGCTGCTCGTCGCCACCGCCGAGGGTCAGCGCTGCTACCACGCCGCCACCGATGAGCACGATCGCGCCGATGATGATCGCCGCGATCAGGCCGGGCGCCATGCCGCCGTTGCGCTGCTCGTCGTTCATCGGTTCGAAGTCGTCCATCTCGTCGTTGTTTCGGCTGCGGGAACGGGTCTGGCGAGCGCGCCGGGAACCGCCGCGTTGGGATCCGCGCGCGGAGGCATCGGTGCCGGCCCCGCCGCGCGTGGTCCGGCCGGTCTGTCGGTTGGTGTGCCGGCGGGTGCCGGTGCGTCGCGCGGCATCGGCGCCGGGACCAGGAGCGGGACGCAGGCCGGAGCCGGAGGTGCCGGGCTGGACCGGGGCGTTCGGCGGGGGGGCGAGGTTGGGCGCGGGGGCGATCTCGACCTGGTTGCCGCCGAACTGCTGCGGCGGGGGAGCGGCGGGCACCGGTTGGACCCCGGCGCCCGGTATCGGCGCCGGCATCGGCGCCGGGGCCGGGCCGGAACCCGGGGCAGCGAAACCCGCCTCGAGGTCGGGGCTCAACGCAACTTCTGGCATTGCATTGGGTTGCGGCGGAGCTGGCGGTTGGGCGGGCACCTGTGGCGAGGGAGCGGGGGCGGGGTGCGGTTGGTTCGACTGCGGTGGTGCGGCCGGTGCCGGTGCTGGTGCTGGTGGCTGGCCCGGTGCGGCCTGGCCGGCGATCTGGGCGGCGGTGACGACGCGGGTGTCGATGACATGGGCATCGGGCGGGAGCTGATTCTGCGCCACGAAGGCCTGGATCTGCTCGGCGGTATACGGCCCCATGTCGCCCTGGGGGGTGCGAACGAGATAGCGTGGCTCACTCATGCTGCATCCAGTCGGCGGGCAGCCAGGCGACCGGCATGGTCGCGGAGCTGCGTGCCTGACCCGGCATTCTGAAACTGTCGGATGGCGGCGCAACCGCGGCGCTCGCAGTCGCGTACGCGGTCCGTCACCCGCCGGGCGCGGCCTTCCAACGCATGCGTTTGAGTCGCAGGGCGATGGCCTTGAGGGCGCGGGTCGCGGGGGCCTCTTCGCGAGTGACGAAAGGCACGCGGGCGCGGACCGCCTCACGAACGTTGCGATCCGCCGGCAGATGGCCGAGGTACGTGAGATCGTGGTCGAGGTAGGTGCGCACGACCTTGCGCAGCCGTTGGAAGCAGATCTGGGCCTCTTGCGCCCCGGAGGCCTGGTTGACGACCACCGCGAAGGCGGCGTCCCGGCGTTGGGCGAGGGAGACCTTGATCAGCGCGTAGGCGTCGGTCAGCGAGGTCGGATCGGGTGTGATCACCGTCAGCGCGAGGCGGGCGGCGCGGACGAAACCGGTGACCTCACTATGGATGCCGGCCGAGGTGTCGAGCACCAGCAGGTCGTAGTTGTCGCCGACCCGCCCGAGCTCGCGCAGCAGGCGCTGGAACTCGTGGCGGGGCAGGCGGGTGAGTTCGTCGCGACCCGAGGCGGCAGGGGCCAACGCGAGACCGCGCGGGTCGGTGACCACTGCGCGATCGAGCGGTGCGCCATCGCGCATGACCTCGTAGAGGGTGGTACGCGGGCTGATGCCCAGCAGCACGTCGGCGTTGGCCAGACCGAGGTCGCAGTCGACCAGCAGGGGGTCCAGGCCCATGCGCTTGAGCAGCAGCGCGAGGTTGACGGCGATGCTGGTCTTGCCGACGCCGCCCTTGCCGCCGGTGACGGTCAGCGCTGGCAGCCGCACGCCGGTGTCGGCCTGCGCGCCGGCCAGGGCGCGCAGGCCGGTGGCCTGATCTGGCTCGTGGTCGTCCATCGGCTCAACCGTTGCAGGGGACGACCTGGCCGAGGGTCATCCGGGCCAGGGACAGGGGATCGGCGGGCGCGAAATCGGTCGGGACCTCCTGGCCGGTGGTGACGTAGTCGAGCGGCAGGCGGTGGCGACGCAGGCAACCGAACAGCCGCCCCGGGGCCACGTTCTCGTCGAGCTTGGTGACCACCGCGTGTTGCAGCGGCAGCATGCTGAAGCGCTCGACGATGCCGGCGAATTCCGCCCGGCCGCAGGTGGCGGGTAGCGCGAGCATGACCTCGAGGCCGCTGATACAGCGACAGAAGCCACGTAGTTCCTGCAGCTTCGCCTCGTCGCGCGGGTTGCGCCCGGCGGTGTCGATGAGCACGTTGTCGTGGTCGGCGAAGTCGGCGAGGATCTCCTTGAGCCGTGCCGGGGTACGGGCCACGGCGAAGGGGGCGTCGAGCAGGTCGGCGTAGGCCTGTAGCTGGTCGGTCGCGCCGACGCGGTAGGTGTCGATGGTCACCAGCGCCACCCGGCGCTTGCGCCGCAGTACCAGATCGCCGGCGAGCTTGGCGATGCTGGTGGTCTTGCCGACGCCGGTAGGGCCGACCATCAGCAGCTGGCGACAGCTGTCCCAATCGATGCCGCCGGTCGCGCTCAGGCCGCGGGCGAGGAAGCGCGCGAGGAATTCGCCGTGCTGGTCGCCGGTCAGGCGGTCGCCGGCGCGGGCCAGGGCCTCGTCGAGCTCGGCGATCAGCTCGATCGGCGTGCCGACATCCTCGAGCCGGCGGGCCAGCTGCTCGCCGAGGTGGGCGATGGGGGTGGGGGTGCCGGCGGCGAGGCGGGCGAGGTGGCGGCGGATGGCGCTGAGCTCATCGCCGAGTCGGCCGTTGTCGGCCGGCTCGGGTGCGGCGGGCGGTGTCGGCCGGGCAGCGCGCTGGCCGCTGCGCAGATCGCCGAGCAGCTGGGTGCGCCAGTCGCCGGTCTGATCGGCTGTCTCGCCGGGGGAGGTCGTCGCCGCGCGTTCGGGTTGCGGGCGTTCGCTCGCGGCGACGACCTCGAAGCCGGTCCGGCGCGAGAGCAGGCCGGGGTCGCGGATGCTGCGGGTCTCGACGATCAGGGCGCGTTCACCCAGATCACTGCGGACCTTCTCCAGGGCTTCGCCCATGGTCCGTCCGGTGTAGCTGCGTACGATCATCGTGGCGTCCTCAGGTGGCGGCATCGCTCGGCTCCAAAGAGACGGTGGTCAGGACCTCGACCGGGGTCGCGGCGCCCAGTTCGCTGTAGCTGACCACCGGTAGATCGGGCAGGAAACGTTGGGTGATCTGGCGCATGTGACGGCGCAGCTGCGCGGTGGTCAGCAGCACCGGCTCGTGACCGCGGCTGAGCGCGTCCTGCACCGCGGCGCCGAGGCGGTCCATCAGCGCGCTGGCCTCGCCGGGGGCGATGCCCAGGCCGCCGCCCTGCTGCGCGGAGAGGATGCTCGACGCCAGCTGCTGCTCGAGTACCGGGTTGAAGATGATCGCCATCAGCCGGCCCTGGTCGTCGAGCAGGTGGGCGACCACCGCGCGACCGAGACTGGTGCGCACCATCTCGGCCAGCGGTATCGCCTCGCGGTCGGGGTGGTCGCTGACGGTCTCGAGGATCTTCTCGAGGTTGGTGATCGGCACGCCCTCCTCGAGCAGCAGCGCGATGACCCGCTGGACCTTCCCCGGCTTGACGTTGTCTTCGACCTCCTTGACCAGCACCGGGCACTCGCGCTTGAGTGTGTCGAGCATCGCCCGGATGTCCTCGCGGTTGAGCAGGCGGCTGGCGTTGTGCCTGAGCACCTGGGTCAGGTGGGTGATGAAGGCCGAGGCGGGGTCGGTGACCGCGTAGCCGAGCGCTTCGGCCTCCTCGCGGCGCGAGTCCTCGATCCACACCGCGTCGAGACCGAAGGCCGGCTCCTTGGTCGTCACGCCCTGGACCGGCGCGGCGACGGTCCCGCCGTCGATGGCCAGCAGGCGATCGACCATCAGCTCGCCCTGGGCGACGGTGTCGCCGTAGATGCGCACGCGATAGGAATCGGGCGGAATCTGGATGTTGTCGGTGATCCGGATCGGCGGGATCAGCAGCCCGTGGTCGCGGGCCAGCTGCTTGCGCAGCGCGGTGATGCGCTCGAGCAGGGCGCCGCCGCGTTGCTTGTCGACCAGCGGGATCAGGCGGTAGCCGATCTCTACCCCGATGCGATCGCTGGTGAGCAGGTCCTCGACCTTCTGCTCCGGCGGTTCCTCCTCGCGCGCCTGTTCCTGCGCTGCCGCCTCGGCCTCTTCGCGTTCGTGGTCTTTGAGCTGGTTGTAGAGCACGAACAGCACCGTGGCGATGATCACGAAGGGCAGGAATGGCATGCCGGGGACCACCGCCAGGCCGAGGATCAGGCAGGCGGCGATGAGGATCGCCTTGTGCTTGACGAAGAACTGCTCCGGTAGCTCGGTGCCGATCGAGCGCTCGCTGCGCGCCTTGGTCACCAGCATGCCCGAGCCGATGGCGATCAGCAGCGAGGGGATCTGGCTGACCAGGCCGTCACCGATGGTCAGGATCGAGAAGGTTTCCACCGCCTGGCCTGCGCTCATCGCCATCATCGTCATCCCGATCACGATACCGGCGGCGATGTTGATCAGGGTGATGATCAGCCCGGCGATCGCGTCGCCCTTGACGAATTTGGACGCGCCATCCATGGCGCCGTAAAACTCGGCCTCGCTGGCGATCTTGTCGCGGCGCTCGCGAGCCTCTTTCTCGCTGATCAGTCCGGCGTTGAGGTCGGCATCGATGGCCATCTGCTTGCCGGGCATGGCGTCGAGCGTGAACCGCGCCGCGACTTCGCTCACCCGGCCGGCGCCCTTGGTCACCACCACCAGCTGGATCACCACCAGGATCACGAACACCACTGCGCCGACGACGAAATTGCCGCCGACCACGAACTGGCCGAAGGTTTCGATCACCGAGCCGCCGTTGCCGGTGAGCAGAATCAGCCGGGTGGTGGCGACGTTGAGCCCCAGCCGGGCGAGCGTGGTCACCAGCAGTAGGCTGGGGAAGGTGCTGAACTCCAGCGGTTCCTTGGCGTAGATGGCCACCAGCAGGATCAGCACCGCCAGCGAGAGGTTGCCCGCCAGCAGCACCGAGATCACCATCGGCGGCATCGGCAGCACCAGCAGGGCCATGATGCCGACCATGCCGACGGCGAAGACCACGTCGCTACGCTTGGTCAGGCGTGCGATCGAGGTCAGCGGCGGCGGATCGATGGCGGTTTCGGCCACGATGGCTCCAGTGTGGGGGCGCGCCACAGGCCTGTCGCGTGTCGCCACAGGACCGCACGGCAGGCGCCGGTGCGCGCGGTGGGGGGCACAGGGCGTGCCAATGCCCCTGCTCGTCCGACCGACAGCCTGCGGCCGGCCTGTCGTCGGCATTGGCAGCCTGCGGCGGCCGGTCCAGTCCTGCCGGGCACGCCCGATGCTACGCACGCATTGCCCGGCGTTGTCTTGCCGCCGCGCCCAGAGAGGATGGCCCGCATGATCCCGCCCCCGTCGCCCCGTCGCCTGGCCGCATCGTTGATCGTTGGACTGTTGTTGATCGCCGTCTGTGCGCCGGCGGTCGAGCGCGGCGCGGTCGAGGACGAGGCGATGCTCGAGCGACTCGCCGGTCTGATGGAGGGCTTCCCCCTGCTCGAGCCGATCTCACCGAGCCCGGTCGACGCGCCGGAGAAGGGTCAGCGCCTGGCCGAAGGGCTCTACCTCAGCGACGGCCGGGTGGCGATGGCAGGCGTGGTGTTGGTCGACCAGGGGCCGGTCGACGGGCTCGAGGTCATCGCCTGCCTGGAAGGCGGCAAGAACCACGAATCGCTGGTCCGGCTGTTCTGCAAGCGTGCGGATCTGACCAAGGCCGCCTTCCTCGCCGCCTTCGATCCGCCCGACGGCGCTCCAGCGCCGGAGGCCTCGGGCCAGCCTGCGCGGGGGACGCCGTTGCGGGTGCGGCTGTTCTGGCAGCGGGTCGACCCACTCACCGGTACCAGCGCCTGGATGGCGGCCGATGCCAGCACGCTGGTGCGCAATCGCCACCTCCGCCGGCCTTACCCCCGCCTGCCGTACATGTACACCGGCAGCCAGTTCCGCACCGTGCACGAGACCCTGCCTGACGGCACCACCCAACGGGTGGAGCGTTTCATGCTCACCACCACACGGTCGGTGGTGGTCAACTTCGATGAGCCCGATGCCCTGCTCGCCAGCCCCTTCCCGCTGAGCGCGCGCGATGATTTCTTCGAGGTCAACAGCGGCGTGCGCCCGCCGCCGCCCGAGACCCCGGTGCTGGTGGTCTTCGAGGCGCTGGAACTGCCGTTGACGATCAAGGTGGAATGGGACGGGGCCGACACCGTGCTGCATCACGACGGCGCGGTGATCGACCGCGGGGCCCTGGCCAACCTCCTGTTGAAGCACTACGGGCCCAAGGCCGAGCCCGCGTATCGCGCGGTGGGCTTGCAGGTGGGCCCGGAGGTGCCGCGCAGCGCCGACTTGGACCTGCGGCGCCTGGTGCTCGAACTCGCCGCCGGGGTCGACGCCTGGGTCGTGCCCGTGTTCGTGATCGATCCGGATGACGCCCCGGCGCCCGTCGGGCCACCGGTGGAGCCGCAGGTACCGGACGAGGCGACGGAGAATCCCACCGGGTGACGGACCGCGCGCCGCATCGGGGCCGTGGGGGTACGCGCCGTCGTGCGCCCGGGGCCACCGGGTGACGCAGCGGCGTGGGCCCGTGCTCCTGCTCGCGGTCAGCCCTTGCCTTGTCGTGCGCGGTTGGGAACAATGGGCAGTCCATCGCCCGGAGGAGCCGACCATGGTCACACTCGAAGAACTGCTGCGCACGATGGTCGAGCGTGGCGGCAGCGACCTGCATATCGCTGCCGGTTCGCCGCCGCGTATCAGGGTCGACGGCAAGTTGGTGGAGATGGCCCAGGTCGACATGCTCGCGCCGGAGCATACCCAGAAGCTGATCTACTCGGTGCTCGATTCGCCGCAGATCGCACGCTTCGAACAGGAGCAGGAGCTCGACATGAGCTTCGGCGTGGCCGGGGTCGGGCGCTTTCGCGTCAACGTGTTCTACCAGCGCGGGGCCATCGGCTCGGTCTTGCGAACCATCCCCTACGAAGTCAAGAACTTCGACCAGCTGGGCCTCGACCGCCGGGTGTGCGAGCGGCTGTGCAACATGCGCAAGGGCCTGGTGCTGGTCACCGGCGCCACCGGCTCGGGCAAGTCGACCTCGCTGGCTTCGATGATCGACTTCTGCAACCAGACACGGCAGGACCACATCATCACCATCGAGGACCCGATCGAGTTCGTCCACCGCAACAAGAGCTGCCTGGTCAACCAACGCGAGGTGGGCTCGGACACCGGCGGTTTCAACGAAGCCCTGCGCCGGGTCCTGCGTCAGGACCCGGACATCGTGCTCATCGGCGAGATGCGCGACATGGAGACGATCGAAGCCGGCCTGACCCTGGCCGAGACCGGCCACCTGACCTTCGCTACGCTGCATACCTCGGACTGCGTCCAGACCATCAACCGCATCATCGACGTCTTCCCCGCGCATCAGCAATCACAGATCCGGACCCAGCTCTCCTTCGTGCTCGAGGGCGTGATGTGTCAGCAGCTGGTGCCGATGCAGGACGGCCGTGGCCGTGCGATGTGCCAGGAGGTGATGACGCCGAACTCGGCCATCCGCTCGCTGATCCGTGAGGACAAGTGCCATCAGATCCTGTCGCACATCCAGACCGGCGCCAAGCTGGGCATGAAGACGATGAACCAGAGCCTCTACGAACTCTACAAGCGCAGCCTGATCACCTGGGATGACGCGCTGCACTACACCCAGGACCCCGAGGATCTCAAGCGGACCTTCAAACGCGAGGTCGCCTGATGGTCAGTCTCAGCCGGCTGACCCGCAAGAAGCTCGGCGAGATCCTGCTGGAGAAGGGCCTGCTGACGGAGGCCCAGATCCAGGATGCCTTGCGGCTGCAGCACCAGCAGGGCGTGCTCTTCGGCGAGGCTCTGGTGCAGCAGGGGCTGATCACCGAGGTCAAGATCCTCTCCACCCTGGTCGACCAGTTCGGCCTGCCCTACATCGAGCCGAGCCAGTACCAGATCAGCCAGGAACTGCTGGAGATCTTCGACCCGGCGATGATGCGCCGGTTCCAGTTCGTGCCGTTGGACTCGATCGGCTCAGTGCTGGTGGTGGCCATCGCCGGGCTGCTCTCGGAGCAGCTGCTCCAGGAGATGGAGGACCAGACCGGCTGCACCGTCCAGGTCTTCCTGACGCGGATGAGCGAGATCAACGCGGTGCTCGAGAAGTTCGGAATGTAGAGGGGGGCACGCCATGCCCAACGTCGCCGGTTTCAATCGCAAGGTCTCCGCGCTGCTGCGCCGTCACGAGCTCATCGGCGCAACGGAGATGACCGCGCTCGTCGACCGGGCCACGGCCGAGGCCAAATCGCTGGCCAGCATGGTGGTCGAGGAGGACTACCTCGACGAGATGACCCTGCTTGGCCTGGTCAGCGAGGACTGCGGCCTGCCGACCCTCGACCTGGACAAACTGACCATCGATGTGGAACACCTGCGCGAGCTCAACGGCGGCGACGACCCGATCAGCGAGACCTACGCCAAGCGCTTCATGGTCATGCCGTTGGCGATCTGCGGTGACTATCTGACCCTGGCGGTGATGGACCCCTACGACGTCATCTCGCTCGACGACGTCAAACTCCAGGTGGGCAAGAAGGTGCTGCCGGTGGTCAGCAGCGAGCGCGCCATCGGCAAGGCGATCGAGGTCAGCTACAACGCCCAGCAGAAGGCGCTGGAGAACTTCATCGGTGGCCTCCAGGACGACGGCGATCTGATGCACCAGGACGCCAAGGACAGCGAGGACGATGACGCGGGCGACGACCTGCTCTCCGGTGATGGCAAGGACTCGCCGGCGGTCAAACTGGTCAACATGGTCATCGCCCAGGCGATCCAGAGCGGCGCGTCAGACATCCACATCGAGCCGTTCGAACGACGGGTGCGGGTGCGACTGCGCGTCGACGGCGTGTTGCAGGAGATCATGGACGCGCCGAAGAAGATGGAATCGGCGATGGTCTCGCGCATCAAGATCATGACCGATACCATGAACATCGCGGAGAAGGCCAAACCCCAGGACGGCCGGTTCCAGATGAAATACGCCGGCCGGGCGATCGACTTCCGTGTCAACTCGCTGCCCACGGTTCATGGCGAGAAGGTGGTCATGCGTCTGCTCGACAAGGGCAACCTCGCTGGCAGCCTGGAGTCGCTCAATTTCGAGCCGCACAACCTCAAGATCGTCAACCGGGCGATCAACTCGCCCTATGGCATGCTGCTGGTCACCGGCCCCACCGGCTCTGGCAAGTCGACCACGCTCTACTCCTGCCTGCAATCGGTGATGACCATCGAGGACAACGTGTCGACGGTGGAGGAGCCGGTCGAATACGAGATCGAGGGCCTCAACCAGGTCCACGTCAACGCCAAACGCGGCATGACCTTCGCCGCCGCGCTGCGCGCCCTGCTGCGTCAGGACCCCGACACGATCATGATCGGTGAGATCCGCGACAGCGAGACGGTGCAGATCGCGGTCAAAGCGGCCCTCACCGGGCATCTGGTGCTCAGCACCCTGCACACCAACGATGCCCCCTCGACCATCAACCGTCTGATCGACATGGGTATCGAGCCCTTCCTCGTCGCCAACACCGTACTCGCCATCCTCGCCCAGCGTCTCGGCCGGCGCCTGTGCCAGTCCTGCAAGAAGCAGATGGAGCCCGATGCCCTGCCGGAGAAATCGTACCTGATCGGGCTCGGGTTCACCGAAGAGGAGGTCGAAGCCGGGCTCGAGCTCTACGAACCGGTCGGCTGCAGCCTGTGCAAGGGCGGCTACAAGGGTCGCTTCGCCCTGGTCGAAGCGCTGGAGATGAGCAACGAAATGCGCATGGGCATCATCGGCGGTAAGAGCAATCTCGAGCTGCGCGAGATCGCGGTGCGCAACGGCATGATCACCCTGCGCCGGGCCGGCCTGCTCCAGGCCATGCGCGGCGTGACCTCGATCGAGGAGGTCGAGCGGGTGACGCTGGGCGACGAGAGCTGAGGGGGCTTTGGTTCCAAAGGGGGCTGCGCCCCCTTTGGCTCCCCCTGGTCGCGTCGGCTTCGCCTCGCTCGCGGCCTCTGTCGGGGTTTGCGGCCTGCGGCCGCGTTTTCTGCGTCCCTCCGGCCCCACCGGGGCCACCGGGCCGACGCAGCGCAAGCGCAGCCCCGCAGCGAAGCGAGGAGCAAGCGCAGCTGGGACGCGCGTGAGCGCGCGAGGGGGCAGCGCCCCCTCTGAGGCAACCCTCTCTGCTGGCCGCCTGCACTGCGTTGGTGGGAGAAGCCGGTGGCCAGTCTTGCTGGCGGCGCTACCCTCCGCCGCCTGAGGGAAGGGGGACAGCCCATGGTCGCCATTGCCGGACTCGTCGGACTCCGACCTGCGCCCGAGCGGGCGGCGACGGTCACCGCGCCGCCCTATGATGTGGTCAAGAGCGGCACGTCCCTGGAGCGGTTGCTGCGCGAGCGGTCCGACTCGATCTATCATGTGGTCCTCGGCGAGGACCCGGCCGGGGCGGTGGCGCGTCTGGAGGGCGCGGGGGCGCTGATCAACGACACCGAGCCTTGTTATTACGTCTACGAACAACGTTGGGACGGCGGCAGCCGGACCGGCTTCTTCGCCGCGGTGGCGGTCAGCGACTACGCGCAGGGCGAGATCATCCGCCACGAGAAGACCTTCGATGACAAGGTCCAGGGCCGCATCGCTCTCGCCCGGCAGACGGGGTTGAATACCGGGCCGATCTTCCTGCTCACCCGTGCAGTGCTGGCCCAGACCTACGCCGCGGTCACGGCTGGCGCGCCGACCTATCACTTCACCAGTGATTTCGTTGCCGCGACCGACCTGCACGGGATCGAGAACCGGGTGTGGCGGGTGCCGGCGGCCAGCGCCGCCGGTGCCGCGCTGGCCGCCGCCGTCGCCGATCTGCCGCTGTACATCGCCGACGGCCACCACCGCTACCACGCCGCCCTGCGTGGCGGGCAGACCCATGCCCTGGCCTACATCACCGATGGCGCCGAGATCCTCGCCTACGATCGGGTGATCAACGGCGTGCGCTCCTTCGCCGCGGTCGCGCCGCAGCTCGACCTGCAGCCGACGGAGCGCTTCGCCACCCCGCCCAAGCACCACTTCGCGCTCTACAGCGGCGGTAAGAGCTACCTCCTGCCGGCGCGGCAGGTACCCGAGGACGTGGTCGGCCGGCTCGACTGCTCGATTCTCGAGCGCGAGCTCTATCCGCAGCTCGGCCTCTCGCATGCGATGATCATGGATCCGGCTCACTTCGACTACTATCCGGAGTACGACCTGGCGACCATGCGCGAACGGGTCGACGCCGGCGACTACGACCTGGCGGTGGCGCTGGCCCCGGTGGATATCGCGGAGTTGATGGCGGTGGCCGATGCAGGGCTGGGCGATCCCGAGATCGTGATGCCGGAGAAGAGCACCTTCTTCGCGCCGAAGATCCTCACCGGTCTGATGCTCTACCGCTTCGCCACCCGGTGACCGGCGCGGGTCACAGCCTCCAGCGCAGCACGTTGCCGGATCGACTTCCCCGCCCGGTGCCTTGTACGCCGGCCGGCTGTGGGATTCCCGGTCACTTGCCACCCGCTCCGGTTTCCGACACTGGCTGTTGCCAGATTCGAGGAGTAGTCCATGTCCAGCCGTATCGCTGCCGTTTCCTGCCTGTTGATCATCGGCGCCTTGAGTGCGCTGCCTGCCGTCGAAGCCGAAGAGCGGGTGGTCGAGGATGACCAGGGGCGCATCGGCATCGTGCCCGTGGACACGCCTGCGCATCTGCGCAATCCCTGGCCCGAGGAGATGGAGCGGCGTTTTCGCGACCATCGCGACCGCTTCATCCGCCAATACGTCGGCAAGTCGGGCGTGAACACGGCGCTCGAGAACGAGAAACAGGGCTATCCGCCGACCATGCTCGCATTCTGCGCGGGCGACCGCGACGCGGCGATTGCGGCGCTTCAGGCCGAAGACGCGATGGCGCGCAATCACCAGCATACTGAGGGCATCGATTATTACTGGTGTTTCACCCTCAAGGGGCAGATGCGCAAGTACTTCTTCTTCGGCCAGTACCTCGACGACGCCTATCGTCAGCGGATGTCCGCGGGGGCGACGGCCTGGACCGCCACCGACCCGCGGCCGAATACCGAATTGGTCTTGCTCACCGACTGCGGTGATCCAGCGGTCGCCGCCTACGCCACCGATGCGATGGAGCAGATCTGGCGCGACGAAGCGGGTCTCGAGGAACTGGCGGCCGCGGCCCAAGCCGAATACGACGCCAATCCCAAGGCGCATCAGGCCCATTTGAAGCAGAAGTTTGCCGACTTCATCCGGGCCAACGCCGCGGCCCTCGGCGGCGAGAAGCCCGATTCGCCGGAGGCATGGATGGCGTGGTGGAAGACCTTGTGCGCCGGCGATTGGATGATCTACGAGGAGTACGACCGGCGGACCAACCTCCGACCGCACCCGCAGTTCGGCCGTGGCACCGGGCCGGTGGGATCGGACTGGTCGCCCAAGACCCGGGGGGGCGTGGTTGACTGGCGCAACACCGACAACCTGCGCGCGATGCGCGAGGTCTCGGTTTACCTCATGGCCGAGGAGACCGGCTCCGAGCTGGTGCGCAAGGTGTTCAAGGAGCGGATCCGTTTCACCGCCAGGAAATTCCTGTCGATCGGCAACGGCGAGTGGGACAGCCCGGCGTATCTCTCGCATACCGCTTCGGCCTATCTCAACCTCTACGATTTCGCCAAAGACGAGGAGACGCGGTTGCTGGCCAAGGCGATCCTCGACTTCGTCATGACCTCGGCCGCGATCAAGTACTTCGACGAGAGCTTCGCCGGGCCCAACTGCCGCGATTACGGGACGATGACTCCGCATCCGGGACCGGCGTCGATGATCGATTTCTACGTCGCGCCCGAGGACCGCACCACGCCACCGGAGAACGACATCGCCCATTACGCCACCTCGGCCTACCGGCCGCCGGCGGCGGTGGTGGCGCTGGCCCGGAAGCAGTTCGCCAAACCGGTGGAGATCTTCGCCAGTCATCCGCATTACCAGTATTTTCTGCCGGGCAACGACCGCGCGCCGAAATACCACGAGACCACCTGGATCGCGGAAACCTGCCAGATGGGGTCTCTGCTCGAGGGCGGTCAGTACGATGTCAACGGCTGCAAGATCCTGATCGACGATCGCGATCGGGGGTCGGCTTCCTACTTCATCCCCTCGAGTCAGCCGAAAGGCAACCTCTGCACCAACCGCTCGCGTGACGATCGCTTCGCGCAGAACGGCAATCTGCTGCTATGCCTGCACCGCCCGCGCAAGGGCAAGGGCACGTTCAACTTCCTGCTGCCGGCGGCAGTGGCGGTGGAGCAGATCGACGATGTCACCTTCCTGAGATTCCCGCAGACCTGGGCCGCGGTGCGTGGGATCAACGCGACGTTCAAGGGGATCGACAAGGGCCGCGCCGGACGATTCAAGTCCAAGGGCGGCGGCCTGCCCGGCCCGCTGCTCGCCGGCGATGCGACCACCGAGGGCCTGTGCGGTTATGTGATCGAGCTCGGCGAGGGGGGGATCCACGGGGATTACGCGGCTTTCAAGCAAGCGGTCCTCGGCGCCGAGGGGCTCGACCTGGAGGCCATCGCGCAGGGTAAGGCCGGCTATACCGGAGCCACTGGGTCGCGTGTGGCTTTGCAGTGGAACGAGGGCCTGCGCGTGTGGCGTGACGGCGAGGAACACGACCTTGCTGAGCATCGCGCCTTGTGGCAGCCCGCCGACGGTGGGGCCGCGCCGGTCTCGCTCGGGTGGAAGGAAGGGGTGCTGCGCGTCGAGGCCGGGGGGCACAGCTTCACCGGCACGATGGACCTGGAGGCCGGGACCTACTCCTTCACCCAGGAACTTGCCGCCGAGTAGCGCCGCGCGGCTCGATGCCCGCAGCGAACGACCCCGGGGGCGCATGCCCGGCCCGGGGTCGTGGGGTGTTGCCCTGCCGGCACCGACGCCTGTCGGCTCAGTCGTAGTCCGGCGCGAGGCGTTTGGGGCATTTCTTGCACCATTTCTCTGGCGGCTTGCCGCAGCACGTGGCCTTGTAGCCCATGGCTCTGGCGACCTTGGGCATCAGCTTGGCGGGGACCTCGATGGTATAGGCGTCCGCGCTCTTCTTCTTGTTCTTCTTGCTCTTCTTCTCGCCCATGGTGGTCTCCCCTCGATCGTGGTTCGCCTGATGGCCATGGGCAGTCTACCTGTCCGGTTGGGCATGTGTTTGCCCGCTTCGCAGCAGCCGGTCTACGGCGGCGTCGAGACCGGCGGCGGCGACGTTCCAATGATGGTGGGCCACGGCGCGGCGGCCGCGTTGGGGATCGCCCTGCCATAGCGTGCCCCGGGCGTGGCGGGTGCTCAGTTCGCAGATGCGTCGGGCGAGACCGTCGACGCTGCCGTCGTGGAAACCGTCGTCGCACCCCGGCGCAGGGAAGGTGGCAAAGACCTCGGGGTAGGCCAGCGCCCGGGGCAGGAGCGGATGGGCGCCAGCGGCCACCGCCTCGACCGCGGCGATGCCGAAGAATTCGTGGGCGGCCGTGCTGACGAAGACGTCGGCGGTGTGCAGCAGTGCGTCGTAGTCGTCGCGCTGGGGCAGGTGGCCCCAGGCGATGATGCGATCGCGATGGCGTTGGCGCAGGCGGGCGAAGGCCGGTGGTTCGCGCCTCGTGTGTCCACCGATCACGCTGACGCGGCAGTCGGCGCCGCGTGCCCAGGCGCGTTCGAGCGCGGCCGCGAAGAGCTCCGGCTGCTTGTCCGCCTCCCAGCGTGCGGCCCAGAGCAGGTGGCATGGTCCGTCTGCAGGCTGTCGTGCGTGGGATCTCAGCTGCCAGCCGGGGGAATGCACGGCGGAACGCCGCGCGATGCGTGCGAGCATCCCGGCCGGAGGCGCTCCGGGCAGGGCGTCGAACCAGACTCCGGCCGCGGCGAGCAGTTGGCGGCGGTGCCAGTCGCTGTTGAACCACACCGCTTCGGCGGCCGCGGCGCTCTGGAGGTTGGTATAGGCGAAATGGAGGTCGCGCTCCCCGGCGCGTTCATCCGGGTAGAGCAGCTGGTTTTCGTGCAGGTAGAACGCGTGCGGCAGGCGCGCCAGATGCGGCGGTGCCAGGCCGCGCCAGGCGGCGAGGTCGAGCATGTCGGTGGCCACGATCGCATCGGCCAGGGGCAGGTCCCGGCTGGTGGCCAGATCCCAGGCGCCACGGCGCATACGCCATTTCCAGTGATGCGCCGGCAGGCCGCGAACGGTGATGACGTGGCGCGAATGCGCGGCCCAGCCGGCGGCGAAGGCGGCATGGGAGCCGCCGTGGTAGGGATCGAGCAGGCAGACCGCGGCCATGGTATGGCCGCTCTACTCCTGCTCGTCGTCGCCTTCGCTCCCGCCGCCACCGAGCAGGCCGCCGGTCGCCTCGCGCAGCTTGTCGACCTGGCGCTGGAGTGCAGCCTGCTGGCTGGTCGAGTCCTTCAGCTTGCTGCGCAGGTCCTTGAGCAGCCCCTCGGCTTGCTTGCGGGCTTCGAGTGCGTCTTCGAGTTCGTTGGCGGTGGTGGCGAGCGAGGATTTGAGGTCTTCGACCGTGGCCGTGGCCGCCTCGAGCTGGCCCCTTGTGTCGGTCAGCTCGGTCAGCTTCTGCTCGAGTTCTTCGGCCTTGGCCGTGAGGGCTTCCTCGGCGGTGGTGAGCGTCTGCTTGGTGGAGGCGAGCGTGGCCTTGGTCGTGGCGTGGGCCGTGCCCTCGGCCTCGAGCGCCGCGGTGGTGTCGGCGAGATTCTGTTCGGCGCTCGTCAGTTGTGCGCGCAACTTGGCGATGTCCTTGCGGGCCTCCCTGAGGTCCTTCTGGGTGCTGCTCAGTTCTTCTGCGGTCTGGCCGTGTTCGGTGCCGGCGCGCGCCTCCTTCTCAGCGGTCCATTGCAGGTAAAGCCAACCGCCGCCGCCGAGTGCGGCGAGCAACAATAGGAGCAGGAACACCGCCAGGCCCTTGCCGCCGCGTTTGACCACCGTCGGCGCGGGTTGCGCCGGAGCGGGGCGGCTGTCCGCCTGCGGCGACTTCGCCTTTCGTGGCGGCTTGGCGGGTTTGGCCGGCTTCGCAGGCTTGGCGGCGGGTTCGGCGTTCGGCTGCTCCGGTCCGACGGCCGGGG
>JBEPXK010000016.1:0-16773 GCA_041641915.1 Planctomycetota bacterium | reverse complement strand
CCAGCGCCGGGGCCGGTGTCGATCCATCCACCCATGAGATAGCAGAAGAAACCGAGGCCGAACACGCCGAAGACGATCGATGGCACCCCGGCGAGATTGTTGATGGCGATACGGATCGCGCTGACCACCGGGCCGCTGCGGGCATACTCGCGCAGATAGAGGGCGGCGAGCACGCCGAAGGGTACCGCGAGCACGGTCATCAACAGGGTCATGACCACGGTGCCGAAGATCGCCGGCCACACACCGCCTTCGCTGTTGGCGTGCCGCGGGTCGTCGAAGATGAATTCGCGCCAGCGGCTGAAGTAGATGCCGAGGCAATCGCCCCAGCCGACACGATTGGCGGGATAGGTGCGCACCACCTCGGCCAGGGACAGGACGGTCTGCTTGCCATCGGCCATGACCATGCCGATGCCGTAACGCTCGTTCTCGGCCTTGAGTTCGGCGGCCTGAGCGCGGTAGTCGGCGATCGCCTCCTCGGCTTCCTGCGCGATGCGCGCCTCTTGCGCGCGTTGTTCTTCGAGTTGGGCCGTGAGTTCGGCTTCGCTCGCGGCCGGGTTGGTCAGGCTCCAGGTGACCAGCAGTACGCTCAGCGCCACGATTGCGCCGGTGATGCCGAGCCAGAGCTGGAGCGAGCGGCCCGGACCGGGCGGGGTGCGGGCGCGGCCGACGAAGGCCAACCCGGCGCCGGCGGCGAGCACGATGGCGACGATCCAGCCCAGACGCCATTCGGCGGCGCCGGTGACGGGGTCCTCGCCGCGGGTCTCGAGAGCGATTTCGGCCTCGCGGGTGGCCAGCTGGGCGCGTTTGATGCGGTGGCTCTCATGGCCGATGGCCTGATCTTCGAGTTCCTTGATCCGCTCCTGGCGGTCGCGGATCTCGGGATGGTAGCGCTCGATGAAGTCCCACGCGGCGGCGGGATCGGCGGCCACGACCTCGCCGTCGAGCGTGGCGTGCTCGAGCTGGCCATAGAAATTGCCATTGTGGCTGCGCTCGATGGTCAACGCCCATTCGGGCTCGAGGCGTTGCGCCATCTCGTGGTGGGGGATCCAGGTGTAGTGGGTGTTGGCGAATTCGAAATTGCCGGTGCGCAGCAGTACGCGCGAGACCGTGGCCTCGATCTCGGGGTGGCCGAGGATGTAGGCGATCTCGTTGCGGACGTCCGGCTCGAGGCCGGAGAGGTCGGCGTCGCGGAGCTGCTCGCCTTCCCAGGTTGCGGCGGCCTCCTCGTAATCGACCTGGGCCGCGACTTTGGCCATCGCCTCGGGCGGCAGGGCGGCGAGGTCGCCGTCGGGCAGGTTGTAGGTCTCTTCGCGTGTCGGTTCGCCAAGATAGGTGCGGCCGGCCGCGGTCCCGCCGTCGTAGGTGGCGACGCGCAGCAGGTCGTTGGGCCAGAAGGTCTGCATGCCGCGCATGAACACCAGCCCGAGCAGGCCAACGATCATCAACAGGCCGAAGACGGTCGCCCCGCCGGTGAGCCACAGCATGGGTTCGCCGCGGCTGAGCAGCGAGGTCCTGGCGCGGCGGGGGCGTGGTTGGGCCTCGGAGGCGACGGACGGAGTCGGGTCACTCATGCGATTGGATCCGGAGTGCGGAGGTGGGGAGGGTGGGCGACCCGGCTCACAGCTGGACCGCCTTCTTACGGAAACGCAGGCGCACCAATTCGGCCGCGGTATTGAGGACGAAGGTCATGCCGAAGAGCACCAGGCCGCTGAGGAACAGCAGGCGGTAGTGGGTGCTGTCGCGCACCGACTCGGGCAGTTCCACGGCGATGTTGGCCGACAGGGTACGGAAGCCGTTGAACATGTTCGCTTCGAGGATCGGGGTGTTGCCGGCGGCCATGAGCACGATCATCGTCTCGCCGACGGCCCGCCCGAGGCCGATCATCACCGCCGAGAACAGGCCGCTCATTGCGGTGGGGATGATGATCCGCACCGCGGTCTGCCAGGGGGTGGCGCCAGCGCCGAGCGAGGCGGAGCGCAGGCTGTCGGGCACGGTGCTCAGCGCGTCCTCGGCGATGGTGTAGATGATCGGGATGATGGCGAAGCCCATGACGAAGCCGACGATCAGCGCGTTGCGCTGCACGTAGGGTCCGATGAAGCCACCGCGCGGGTCCATGAACGCGCCGGCGACGGCGGCGAGGGACCAGGCCAGGAGCACCGTCGTGACGACCGTGGCAATAAAGACCAGCAGGCTGGCGACGGCGGTGCGCGACTCGCTCCATTCGAACGAGGCGTTACGCAGAGCGGGTTTGATGCCCAGTGCCGATGCCGCGCCCATGATCAGCGCCGCGAGCGGGATGAAGAGGAACATCCACCCGCCGATCGGGGAGGTAGCGTAAGACACGCCTTCGGCCAGGCCGCCGGTGCCGGCGCTCAGCCACATGATCAGCGAATGGTGCACGATCACGGTGCCGTCGCCCTGGGTTTCGACCACGGTGAACAGCCAGCGGTCGACCAGCGGGCCGAGCGCGGCGGCGGTGAGCGCGCCGAGGATGATGAAGGCGCCCATGAAGCCGAGCCGGAGCGAGCCCGACGCGACCTTGGACCACTTCTGTCGCTTGTCCTTGGGCAGCAACTGCCAGCAGTGGGCGCCGGTGAGTGCGCCGACCGGCACGAGGAAGAACGAGGTCAGCACGCCGGTGAGGTTGTCTTCGACCCAGACCGCGATGACCAGCGCGCCGATGAAGCCGAGCACCACGCTGGGCAGGCCGGCCATCAGTTCGATGGTCGGCTTGACCACGCTGCGCGTGCGCTTGTGCATGAATTCGCTGGTGTAGATGGCGGCGAGCAGGGCGACCGGCACGCCGAAGAGCAGGCTGTAGAAGGTGCCCTTGAGCGTGCCGTAGATCAGCGCCCAGAACGAGAGTTTTGGTTCCGAGGAGTCGTCGGTGGTGGTCGATTGCCACATGTGCATCGGCTTGGTGTAGCCTTCGTAGTGGATCTGGGCGAACAGGGTGCCGAAGGTGAAATCGTGGTGTTTGGGATCGAGGCGCCAGGTCATGAAACGGTTGCTTGCGGTGGCGACCAGGGCGTCTTCTTTCGGCGCGATGGTCAGCGATGCGAAGGCGGTGTCGGTCTGGCGGGTGAGTACCTGGTTCTCGTTGGTCGCATTGATCAACGCGAGGGTGCCGTCTTCATGCGCGATCGCGAACAGCCGCGAACGGTTGGACGGGGCGTAGGCGATTACCGGCGAGGCGCTGGCGGCGGCGAAGGTATGGGTTTGGGCGAGGCGGAACGGATCGAGGCGGTCGTTGTCGCGCTCGACCTTGGCGCGGGCGAAGCTACGCATGGTGCCGTCGGTGAAGGTGGCCAGCAGGGATTGGCGCCCGGTGAGCTGCGCGACCAGGCCGAGTTCAGCATCGGTGTCTTGCGCGAGGTTGATCTCCTCGGCGAGGAAGATGTCGTGACCCTCTTCTGCCACCCCGATGTTGTAGCGGCGGCAACGACCGTCGGGCCAGACGATCAGCGCATTGTCGCCGTCACCGGTCAGGGCGAGGTAGCTGGGCTCCTGATCGATGCCTGCGGGAAATTCCCATTGCTCGCGTTTCTTGTAGCGCTTGGAGGTGATGCTGAAGCCACTATAGGCGAAGCGGGCGGCTATCGCGGTGCCGTCGGCGTGCACGGTGGCGAGCATCTGCACGTCCTCGCCGCTCTCGGCGTTGGACAACAGGCGCACCGGCGAACTCACGCCGAGATCCGTGATCCGCTTCATGGTCGTTTCGAATCGGATCTGGCGGAACAGGCCCATGTCGGTGCGCTCAACGATTCCGGTGCCGTCGGGCGAGGCGATGATCTCGCCGGTCTGCATGTCGATCAGATCGGGATCGTTCTTGGGTAGGTACTCGACGATGAAGCGGACGAAGCCGATGCATACGCTGCCGTCGGCGAAGCCGATCGAGGCCACGCGCTGCTTGACGTTGCCGGCGAGCAGGTCCCGGTCCGAGATGGTGCTCTTGCCGTAGCGGGGGAAGCTGAAGGCCGTGGGCTCGCTGTCGTGTTCGATCAATGGCGCGCGGGTGATCAGCTCGCCGGTGTCCAGGCGGCGCAGGGTATAGGTGCCGTCGTGTTCGATGCTGCAGACGAGACGGCGATACTCGTCGACCATCAGCTGGACCGGAGCGCTGTCGGTCTGCAACTGGCGGTCGGTACGCGCCTCGAGTTCCGGCGCATCGAACAGATGCGAGACCACATAGGCCAGGTAGACACACACCATCAGCACGGCGGCGATGGTGCCGAAACCGCCGATGGTGATGATCGCCTTGGACATCACTTCGGCGACCTTGACCCGCCGCGGTGTGGTATGCCGCCGTTGGAAACCGGTGAATGAGCCGCCGGTGCTGGCTCCGGCCGGGGGGGGGTCCTGCGGTGCGCTGGGCGGATCCACGGGGTCAGCGGTCTGCGTTTCGCTGGTCATGGCGGTGGCGCTCTCTGGGCGTGACGGTGGGCCGCGTTGGCTCACGCAAGGAGTGAAAAAGGGGGGCGGGGCCACGCCCCGCCCCCCGGCAAGTAGGAGTTCAGGTTGTCCGCTGCGATCAGAAGCCGGGGTTGATGTTCACGGCCTTGAGCGCGGCGCGTGCGGTTGCCGCGTCGATCGGCAGGTAGCCGTCGGTGGCCACCGCCGCCTGACCCTGCTGGCTGAAGATGTACTTGATGAATTCCTTGCGCAGCGTGTCGAGCTCGGAGCCCGGCTCGTAGTTCACCGTCAGGTAGAGGTGGCGCGAGAGGGGGTAGTCCTCGACGTTGTCGACGCTGGCCTCGACGTAGTCGGTGCCGGAGGGGGCGAGGGGGACCACGCGCACATCGGCGGTCTTGTAGCCGATGCCGCTGTAGCCGATGCCGCCCTTGGTCTTGGCGACGCCATTGACCACGGCGGAGCTGCCCGGCTGTTCCTTGACGCTGTCCTTGTAGTCACCCTTCTTCAGCGCGTGCTTCTTGAAGTAGCCGTAGGTGCCGGAGGCCGAGTTGCGGCCGTAGATGCTGATCGGCAGGTTGGCCCAGTCGCCAGTGAGGCCGACCTGGCCCCAGCGCTGGATGTTCTCCGAGCCGGTCTTGTAGGTCTTCGAGAAGACGCCGTCGAGCTGCTTGAGCGAGAGGCCCTTGACGGGGTTGTCGCGATGGACGAAGACGGCCAGCATGTCGATCGAGGTCGGCAGCTGGGTCGGCTTGTAGCCGAACTTCTCTTCGAACTCGTCGCGCTCCTTGTCCTTCGGCGCGCGGCTCATGGGGCCGAAGATCGAGGTGCCGGAAACCAGCGCGGGGATGGCGGTACCCGAGCCCTTGCCTTCGATCTCGACCTGGATGTTGGGATACATCTGCTTGAAGGCCTCGGCCCAGAGCGCCATCATGTTGTTCATGGTGTCGGAGCCGACGCTCTTGATGGTGCCGGAAACGCCCGATGTCACCTTGTACACCGGCAGCTTCGGATCGACCGAGACGGCGGCATGACCGGCAACGGCGGTCGCGGCGAGGCAGGCGACGGCCAGCGAACGCCGGATGGTGGCAGTGATGTGCATGTATGCTCCTTGGGGAACGGTGTTGGGTCGCATGCTAGCGACGGGGGTCAATCGACTGTGAGGGAAGGATGAAGATCGGGTAAAGACGGAGCCATGTCCGACCTGACACGGTGCGGACACGATGGACGCGCATGGTCATGGGCCTCCTTCCACGAATGTCCCGGTCGGGACGAAAAACCGGAACCGGGCCGGGGCAGTGATGACGCTTCGACGGGGAGTCGGTGTGGATAAGCGCCGTTGCCCCGGACCCGGGCCGGCCTCAGCTAGGAGGGCGGCTATCCTAGCTGGCCGTCCCCGGGGCCAAATTAAGCTATGTGAAAGCGAGCGTTAAGCCGGGGCAGGCCCCGCGGCATGCCGGGTGACGGGCACATTGGCTATGACCCGGCCGAGCGCCCGGGGCGTAAGGGTTCATGTATTCTTAACGTGAAATACCGGGCGGTTGGCGCGAAGCTTGGGCTTCCTTCGCGTGGCGGATCGGACCGCCGCGACCTCTTTACCGTTCCTTTACGCAGCGGGTTCCGCCGGGCAGGGGTGCCGTGAGCAAGACCAGACGTTCGATCATCGCCATCGAAGACGACGCGGACATCCTCGACGTCATCGTCTACAATCTCGAACGCGAAGGCTTCGAGGTCCGGGGCTTCACCGACGGCGAGAGCGGCTTTGCTGCCGTGTGCAGCCGTCAGCCCGACCTGGTGGTGCTCGACCTGATGCTGCCGGGCATCGACGGGTTGGAGATCTGCCGCAGCATGCGCGCCGATCCGCGGACCAGCGGGATTCCGGTGATCATGGTCACGGCCAAGAGCGAAGAGAGCGACGTGGTCCTCGGCCTGGGCATCGGCGCGGACGACTACGTCGGCAAGCCGTTCCGCCCGCGCGAGCTGATCGCGCGGGTGAAGGTACTGCTGCGCCGTAGCCGCGGCGGGGCGGCCGCGGTAGCGACGACGGTGATCGAGGCCGATGGCGTGGCGATCGACGTCAACCGCCACAAGGTGACCGTCGACGGTTGTAAAGCGGATCTGACCGCGACCGAGTTCCGCTTGCTGCACTACCTCGCCTCGCACCCCGGGATCGTGTTCTCGCGCGACCAGATCATCGCCAATGTCATTGCCGATGGGGCGATCGTGATCGACCGCAATATCGACGTGCACGTCCGTGCGGTACGCAAGAAGCTCGCGCCGCACGCCGATTTGATCGAGACGGTGCGCGGGGTCGGCTACCGCTTTCGCGAGACCTGAACCGGTGAACCGATGTCGGGCCGCGGCGCGATCGCCAGCGGCGAGGAGGGCCAATGGTCCGCGGACGCTTCGTCTGGAAGCTCTACATCGGTTACGCCGCGATCATTCTCCTGATCTGTCTGCTGCAGTGGCTGTTGGTCGCCCGCTTGCTCATCCACGCCAGCCATGACGCCGTTGCGCGGGAGGTCGGCCACGCGGCCGACCTGCTCGCCGAGATCGCCCGGGGCGCCTTGGCCGGCGAAACGAGTGCTGCGACGCTCGACGCGCAACTGCGCCGGCTCGGCAGCTCCACCGGCTTGCGTTACACGGTCACCGACGCCGGGGGCCGGGTGCTCGCCGACTCGCATCTGCTCGCCGCGGGTATGGACTCACTGCGCGAGCGCCAGGAGCTGCGGGCCGCGGCGGCCAACGGACGTGGGGAATTCCTCCGCCGGCCCAACGGCAGTGGGCAGCCGCTGTTGTTCCATGCCCGCAGCGTCGAGGCGGATCAGCGGCGTCTGGGTTTCGTGCGCATCGGCAGCCCGCTGCACGAAGAGCACGGCGGCCTGGCCGGCTTGCGGTGGATCCTGGTCTGCAGCGCGGTGTTGGGCATGGCGGTCGCGCTGGTCTCCGGGTTGTTGTTGGCCCGACGGGTGACCGAACCGATCAAGTCGATGACCGCCCGTGCGCGGACCATCGCCGCCGGCGGGTATCATCAGCGCATCGCCGTGTCCGGGCACGATGAGACCGCGCGATTGGGCGCGGCGCTCAACGCGATGACTGACCAGTTGGAGTCGCGTCTGCGCAGCCTGCAAGAGGAGAAAGGCAAACTGCAGGCCATCCTCAGCAGCATGGTCGAAGGCGTGCTGGCGGTCGACCGGAACGAGTGCCTGCTGCACCTGAATCGGACTGCGGCGACGATCCTGCGCATCGACGTGGATGGCTGCATCGGCCGCCCCTTCCTCGAGGTCTGCCGTTCGGTGGCCATGGACCAGACCCTGCGCGACGCGCTCATCGGTCAGGGTCCGCGACACGCCGAGCTCGATCTCAGCGGTGCCCATCGCAGCCGCTGCGTCCAGGTCCACGCCGACGCGATCCGCGATGCCGCCGGCGTGGTGACCGGTGCGGTCGCCGTGCTGCACGACATCACCGACCTGCGTGAGCTGGAGAAGGTGCGCCAGGATTTCATCGCCAACGTCAGCCACGAGCTCAAGACCCCGCTGACCGCGATCCTCGGCTTCACCGAGACCATGGCCGGCGACGCGGCGATGCCGGCGGATACGCGGATGCGGTTTCTCAAACGGATGATCGTTCAGGGACGACGGCTGGAGCAGCTGGTGCGCGATCTGCTGACGCTCTCACGATTGGAGAGCGTGGATATCGGCTCGGACATGGGCGCGGTCGATCTGGTGGCGATCGCGCGGCGGTGTTGTCGGACCTTCGTCGACGAGGCTGAACGCAAGCAGATCGCGTTGGAGCTCACGGCCGCCGCCGACGAGGTCCGGGTCCACGGCGATGGCGAATCGCTGCAGCAGGCGGTGGACAACCTCATCAACAACGCCATCCGCTACACCCCGGCCGGGGGCCGGGTGGAGGTGGCGGTGTCCTGCGACGGCACGGCGGCGCTGGTCAGCGTCAGCGATACCGGCATCGGCATCGCCAAGGTCGATCGCGAGCGCATCTTCGAACGCTTCTATCGCGTGGACAAGGCGCGCTCGCGCGAGCTCGGCGGCACCGGGCTGGGGTTGTCGATCGTCAAGCACGTGGCGCGTGGTCATCGGGGAAGCGTGGCGGTGGACAGCGTGCTCGGCAAGGGCAGCCGTTTCACCCTCACGCTGCCGTGCGCATGTGCGCCGACGCCGGTAGACGTCGCATCGTCTTGAGTCATGGCCACCGCAACGAACATGCACTTGTCGCAGTGTGGTCGCCCCATGCAAGGCGGAATACGACCCTGATCGCACACTGCGCTGTCCACTGGCGGCGGCGGGCATCCGGAGCAGTTCTGCGCTTTGACACGGCCGGGGTCCCGCGTAGACAGGCGACAAGCCTCGCATGGCTTTCACTTCAGTCCCCAGGAGACCTCTCCATGCGTATCACCGTCGTATTCCTTTCCGTGATGGCGATCGCCGCGGCGATCGTGTTCGCGTTACGGCCCGGATCGGGCGCACGCGTGCCGGCCAGCGCCGCGTCAGCCACGCTTGCCGAGCAGGCCTCCGAACAGATGCCGGCAGCAGCGATCGCAGCGATCGAAGCCCGCCTCGCCGATGCCGATTACACCGCGCAGCGCGAGGGTGCTGGCTATCACGCCCAGAACGCGGCGCAGCGCTACGCGACCCGGTTCGATGCCGACGGCGTGCGCGTGAGCATGCCCGCGCATTGGGACCTGGGCTGGAGCATGGCCGGGTTCGGCCGGGGCGAGCAGCTCGCATCGGTATCGCCGGCCGCCGCCACCGCCTGCGGGTCGATCATCGAGTACCATCGCGAGGGGATGATCGAGTGGTACGTCAACGAGGAATCGGGCCTCGAGCAGGGCGTGACCATCGCCGAGCGCCCGACGGGCGACCCCGAACAGCCGGTGCGCGTGCGTTTCGCCCTCGATACCGAGCTGGTCGGTGATCAGCTCAACGAGCGGGCCATCGTCTTCCGCGACACGGACGGTCGCGGCCAGGTGCTGTACCACAAGTTGCTGGCCTACGATGCGGCAGGGGCCTTCCACCCGGCGACCATGGAGCTCGACGACGACGGAGTGGTGCTGGCGGTCGACGACCGCGATGCGGCCTACCCGCTGACCATCGATCCGGTGGTCGACAACCTCGTCGCCGGCAGCATCGCGATCTTCGTCGACAGCATCACCCGCTGCGACGACGGCAGCCTGGAAGCACAGTTCGGCTACTATCACGAGAACTTCGAGTGGCATGAGGGTGGCCTGGTGTTCATCCCCAACGGCCCGGACAACAGCTACAGCGGTGATGTCGGCGACCAGACGCCGGTCGAATACCTCGAGAAGGGCGTGTACTCCATCCCGGAAGGCCTGCGCGTGCGGTACGCCTCCGGCGAGGTCAGCTGGACCATCCGCTACTTCAACACCATGTTCGGCCAGTGGGAGCAGCAGACTGCGGTCGCGCCAGAGCGCTCCCGGGTCAGCCCGGTGCTGGAGAACGGCGGCTACAGCTTCCGCGATCCTGACAACCCCGACATGGTGATCAGCGAATGGGGCTATCTCAACCGGCTGTCCTTCCCGACCACCATTGCCCACGGCCCGTACAACCGCTTCTACCGCACCAACGGGGTGGAGGGGGCCGAGACCCGTCCCGAGCAGTTCGCCGCGGGCCGGCATTACGCCGTGTTCCAGACCCGCTGGGATACAACCCTGCTCAAGCGGTTGGTGTGGATCCTCGACCGGTCGACCGCCACTGCGGGTCGCGACCGGGTCACCGATCCCGATGGCGTGGCCGCGCTGCTGCCGTGGGACGCCGCCCCCGGTCCCCAGGTGATGCGCGCCGCGCTGACGGCGGATGAACGTCAGGCCGACTGAGACCGGGAACAGCTGGAACCAACACGCAGGCCGCCGGGGATCCGGCGGCCTGCGTCATTGAGACCGGACCCTCAGAGCTCCAACAGAGTGCTACCAAGCCGATACCAGCCTTGCGCGCGTTAGCGCGCCGCCGAGGCCGATGGGGCCGGCCCCTCTGATGGAAGCCTCAGTAGTTAGGAAAACCCACTATTCCCACTATTCCGCCTCGTCCTCCTCGCCGAGCAGCTCCTGCATGAACTGGTACTCGGCAGTGAAGGCGGGGTCTTCGGGGTAGCGCTCGGCGGCGCGGCGGGCGGCCAGCAGGGCGTTGGCTTCGGCTCCGGCAATCGCCGCACGCCAGGCGATCCAGAAGTACTTGGGTTTGTAGTCGAGCTCCTCGCGCCAGAGGTCCATGACCGTGGCGAACCACTCCTGGTCGAGGAATGGTGCGGTGTCGCCGATGATCTGGGCGGTGCGGTCGCGTAGGCGCTTGTCGCCCTTGGCCGCGGCTTGTGCGAGCAGATCGCGCAGGGCCGGGGCGTCTTCTGTGAGCAGGGCGGTTATCAGCTGGCCGAGGTGGAGGTGGTAGTAGGTGGCCGCACCGACCAGGTCGCGGTCGCGGCTGGCGACCATGGCAGCTTCGAGGCCCGCGCCCAGGGCGGCGACGCGTTCGCGATCGAGCTCTGCGGGTTCGCCATCCTCGATCAATGCGCTCAGGCGGTTGGCCCAGTAGGGCACGCTGGCCTTGATCCAGGGCAAGTCGGATTCGAGCTGATCCAGACCGCGTTGCCGGCCGCGGCGGTGGTCGCGGTCCTCCTGCGGCATCGTGGCCGCGGCGAGTCGGGTGTCGAACTGCTGTGGATCCATCATCGCGCGGTAGTAGGCCGCAGCGGTGGCGTAGCGCTGGGGGATCTGGCTGCGATCGTCGACATCAGCGAATGCCACTGCTTGCAGGAAGGCCTCGCCCAGGCTGCGGCAGGCGGCGAGCTGGTCGTTGTCGGCGAGCTGCTCGGGGGTGGTGAGGTCGAGCAAGGCGATGGCGGTGTTGGCGCTGCGGCGGACCATGCGCCGGGCCATGCGCAGGCGCGGGTCGGTCTGCCAGGCGGGGTGGTCAGGGTTGCGCTGCAATACCCCCAACAGCGCGCGCATCAGATTCTGCGACATCCGCAGGTTGGTGCGCGCCATGGTCCGGCCGGCCAGTTCGGGCAGGTCGTGGCTGATGCAGGTGCCGGCGAGGTTGAGGCCGATCTCGATGATCCCGGTGCCCAGCTGTTGCTGCAACTCGCCGAGCTGGCGGTCGATGATGTCGCGCAGCAGCGTCTCGCCGCGTTCGCGTTCGCCGGCTTCGAGCAGATGGTTGGCCTGCTCGATCCGGATGGCGAGACGGCTGGTCTCCTCATCGGTGCGTGCGATCGCCTCGTCGAGGTAGTCGGCGGCCTTGGCGTGCTGGCCGGTGAAGGCGGCCAGGCCGGCGAGCTCGCGGTAGTTGGCGTTGTCCTCGTCGCCAGAGGCGATCAGCCGTTCCATCTTCTCGATGCCCTGGAGATAGGTCTGGTAGTGCCAATCACGCTGGACGTCGATCATCGTCCGCGCGTAGGCGGGGTCGGAGAAGATGCGCTTGGACAAGCGCCACGATGAACGGGTGTTCTCGCCGGAGAACCGCAGCAGCAGGCCGACCGCGTTGGGGTCGAAGTTCGCGGTCTGATCAAAATGCTTGTAGGCCTGCTCCAGGCTGCGGCCGAGATCGGGGTCGACGAACTCGTAGGCCGGACCGGTCTGCAGCAGGTAGGTGTGCCAGTTGCCGTTGTCCTGTTCGGCCCAGGCCAGGGCCGCGTGAGCCGGGAGGATGACCACGTGGGCGAGCTTGTCCTGGCGTTCGGCGATGTGTTGGTAGAGCTCGCTGAGGTCGTCGCAGTCGCCGCGGCAGACACCGCCGGCGGCGGTAGCCAGGCTCTCGGCCGCGGTCTGGTGGATGTCGCTCTTGATCTCGGTGTTGCCGATCGCCAGCGGCACCGAGGGATCAGGGCTGTCGAACACGTACTGGAACATGTACTGCCCGATAAGATCGATATGCGCGGCGTCGGGCAGGATCGCGGCGGCCTGGTCGAGGAAGCGGCCGGTGTCTGCGGCGGTGCCCTGCGGTGCGGTAAGGCGACCGCCGGCGGTGATCAGACTGTGGACGTCGCCCCAGGGATCGGTGATTACGATGTGCGGCGGGAAGTAGTTGCGGACCATGTTGCCGCCCGACTCGGGAAACAGCTTGCGCCAGGCCTTGGCGTTGGCCTGGAAGTCATCGGGCGCGTGCCAGCTGACGATATCCCGCCCGCCGGTATGCAGCCGCGCTGCACGCAGGTCGGCGTAGGCGCCCTGCCCAGCGGTGACCGTGGTCGCTGGCGGCAGTTCAAGGATCACCGCCAGGCGCGGGATGACCCGCTTTGCCGGCAGATGGTAGAGCGGCGCCGCGGCCTGGACCTGGAGCAGGGTCATGGTCTGGGTCTCGAGAGTGTTCGCCCGACGGCCGAAGGCATTGACCAGCTCGGAGAAAGTGAGCGCATCATCGGCATACACGTTCTGTGCGACGAAGGCCGCGGCGGCGTCGAGGGACTGCTCGAGCGGTTGTGCCGCCGTGGGGTCGGTGAGCACATCGCGCAGCCAGCCGTGGCGGATCACGCGGCGCGCGAAGACCGGCGGCATCTCATCGTACTGGAAGGTCTGGTCGAACGCGATCGTGCGTTCGAGGGTGTCCTGCACCGCCTTGCGCACCAGATCCTGCGGCACCAACTGGTCGAGCCGGCCGATCAGCTCTTCAACCTCGCGCTGCAGGGCGGCGATCTTGGCCTCGCGTTCCAGTGGTGCATCGGCCTGGCGGCGGAGCACACCGCGATCGCAGACCAGTGTGCGCTCATCGGTCAGGCAGGCGCCGAGCAGGGCGTTGTAGTGGACGATCAGAGCGGCGTCTTCTGGGGCGCGCAGTTCCGGCTCGGCGGCGAGCAGCGTGCGCAGCTGGGCCGGGGCGACCGTGCCGTTGCGGATCGCAGCGAGCGCGACGTGGATCGGTCCGCGCTCGCTCGCCAGGGCCAGGCGTCGGCCGGCGAGACCGGTCACCGCGAAGCCGTTGGCCCCACCCCAGGTCCGTTCGCCGTCAGCCACGGTGATGTCCGGCAGGGCATCGATCTGGGCTGCGGATTCAAGCGCGGCGAGCGGGGCGACGAAGGCCAACAGCAGGAGCAGGACGGTGGGACTGCGATGGGGCGGCACGGGCGGTTCCTTCTGGAGTCCGAGAGGCGGAGGCAGCCCGGCGGGGCGTTGCCCCGGTTGGTGCCCTGGTGGGCGGGGCGGCGCCTCGCCAGACGGAAGGCCACTGGAATGGTGAAGCAATGGTTGATGACAGACTAGGCCTCAGCCGAGCGAGACAACGTCTGCTTGCGCATGGCGGACGGGTGTCCACGCCCCGGGGCGGGTCGGCCTGGTACGGCGTGATCGGTTTCAGCCGTCGGTGCTGAACAGCGGGGCAAACCGTTCCAGGCCTTCCGCTTCCAGCTTCGCAGCGGGCACGAAACGCAGGGCGGCGGAGTTGAGGCAATAGCGCAGGCCGGTGGGCGGGGGGCCATCGTCGAAGAGGTGGCCGAGGTGCGAGTCGGCGTGCTTGCTGCGGACCTCGGTGCGGACCATGCCGCGCGAACGGTCCGGACGGGTGACGACATTGGCGGGTACCAGCGGCTTGGTGAAGCTGGGCCAGCCGGAGCCGGAGTGGTATTTGTCCGTCGAGCTGAACAGCGGCTCGCCGCTGACCACATCCACGTAGATGCCGGGTGCCTCGTTGTCGACATAGTGGTTGTCGTGGGCCGGTTCGGTGCCGTTCTCCTGAGTCACGCGGTACTGCAGGTCGGTCAAGCGATCGCGCAGTTCGTTCTCGCCTGGTGGGCGATAGTCGTCTGCGATCACCGGCTTGGGCCAGACCTGTTGGACCTTGAGGTTGGCGAGGCATTGCTTACGCCCCGAACCCGTGGCGTAGCTCTGATAGCGATCGGGGTTTTCGCGGTAGAAGTCCTGATGGTAGTCCTCGGCCGGATGGAAAGTCCCCGCTTCCAGCACCGGGGTCACCACCGGGCCGGGCAACACGCCGGAGCGTTCCAGCCGGCGCTTGCTGGCTGCGGCCCAGCGCCGCTGCTCGTCGTCTCGGTAGAAGATGGCGCTGCGGTATTGACTGCCACGATCGACAAACTGGCCCCCGGCGTCGGTCGGGTCGATGTTGCGCCAGAACACGCGCAGCAGCTCACGGTAATGGATTTGGGTCGGATCGTAGATCACCCGCACCGCCTCGTAGTGGTCGGTGCCCCCGCTGCTGACCTTGTCGTAGCTGGCGTTGGCGGCGTCACCGCCGATGTAGCCGGATCTGGCTTCGATCACCCCCGGCGTGTTCTCGAACGCCGCTTCCATGCACCAGAAGCAGCCGCCGGCGAAGACCGCATCGAGCCGCGCGCGCGGCTCGGCCGCCGAGCCGTTTCCGGCACAAGAAACCAGCAGCCCAGCGAGGGCGAGTACGAGAATCATGCTCAATGCGGTCATGGTCGCCTCCAGGGCCATGATGGCCGCTGCAATCGGACGTGACAGGGGATGCTCCAACACGTCTACGCAGACGCCCGGTCGGTGTGAGACGGGGGCTTTTTGCAGAGGGGGCGTTGCCCCCTCGCGCCTTCGGCGCGTACCCCCTCGGCCTCAGTCGGTGCTCACGGCCTTCGGCCGTGTCTTCGCCGGGCCTTCGGCCATTTTCGGCGAAGACCGCCCCTCAGTCGGCCGGTCGCTTGGCCAAGCCTGGCCAAGCTCCTTTCAGAGGGTGGCGTTGCCCCCTCGCGCGCTCACGCGCGTCCCAGCTGCGCTTGCTCCTCGCTTCGCTGCGGGGCTGCGCTTGCGCTGCGTCGGCCCGGTGGCCCCACCGGGGCCACCTATCGCTGCGCGATGCCGTCTCCGCCCCCACGGTCTCGGGCAGTGGTTTGCGGACTGGGTCTCAGCGGCGGCGGAAGATGCAGACCTGTTCGCGCAGCAACGTCGTGTGGCGGGCATCGATGTAGCGCTGGCGCTCCAGGTCGATGGGCTCGGCGGCGGGAACGAAACCGTCGGCGAGCAGGGCGGCGAGGGTGCTCTCGGCGATCCGGGTTTCGCCGGTGTCGTCCTTGACCCCGCCGAGCCAGCGCTCGCGGGGGGTGATCGTCGGCTCCCATTGCCAGGCGGAGCTGAGCACCAGCATCCCACCGGGAGCGACCAGTTCATCGAGGCGCTCGAGCAGGCGGCGCGCTTCGGTCATCGCATCGATCAGATCGGTGACCACCACCAGGTCGAAGCGCTCGCGCTGCGACTTGAGGTTGGCCGGATCGTCCTGGAGGAAGGCACAGCGTTCGAGGTGCTCGCAGCAGGCGAAATCCGCGCGGCGCAGCTCGCAGTGGGTGGTGATGTCGCCGGTGTCCGGCAGGGCGTAGGCGAGCCCGCTGTGGGCGCGCAGCCGGTCGGGGACGCGCAGGAAACGTGCGCTGCGGGCGAGCCCGAGGCAGCGGTCGTAGCGCGCGGCCAGCTCGCAGACCAGTCGGCCGGTGCCGCAGTCGAGGTGAAGCGCGGTGGATCCACCAGCTTGATGGCGCGCGCAGAGCTCGGCCAGCCGGCGATGCCAGGTGTCCTGCGCGCCCCAGTGGTCGTGGCAGTCGCGGCAGACGTCCGCCGCTTCGATCCGTGGCTCGGCCGGACGGGCCGGCGGATGTGCGGCGGCGATGTAGCGGAAGCCGGCGTGCTGGTAGAAATGGCGGCGGAAGGCGTAGCGGGCGTCGTGGGTCGCCTCGTTGCCGGTCGCGATCCAGCTGCCGCCGACGATGAGATTGTGCCGGTCGTCGAAGGTCGGAGTGGAGAAGTCGTCGTAGATCGGATGAACGCGGAAGCCGGGCAAGGGGTGGATCGGTGTGGCGGTGTGTTGCCAGACGTTGCCGATGACATCGTGGAAATCGCCGTGGCGGAAGCGGTCGACCGGACAGCTCGAAGCCCAGTGGGCGAGGTCGATGTTGGCCGCGCCGTGCTCGCGCTCGGGCTTGTCGGCTACGCCCGCCACCGCGCGCAGGCGGCGATATTCCTCTTCGCCGGGTAGGCGCAGCGAGTCTGCGTTGCGCTGCGAGAGCCAACGGCAATAGGCGGCGGCCTCGAGCTGGTTGACCTCCGCCGGCCAGTTCCAGGGCATGGGGATCTCTTCGGCGAGGCAGCGCAGGCGCCAGGTATCGCCATCGCGACGCCAGAAACGGGGGTGCCCGGTGCCGTCCCAGCTGCACCAGGCCCAGCCCTCCTCGGTCCACCACTCGCGCCGGGCGTAGCCGCCGTCGGCGACGAAGGCGTGGTAGGCGCGGTTGCTGACCAGATCGCGCGCGGCGGCGAAGGCCGGCACGTCGCGGTCCAGTTCGCCGTATTCATTGTCCCAGCCGTAGCGGGGGTCGTCGGCCGGTTTGCCCAGCCGCACCGGGCCCGGGGTGACCGGTATCAGCTGGTTCTCCGGTGGT